>CAMLRE010000066.1 GCA_946482355.1 uncultured Bdellovibrio sp. | reverse complement strand
TGCTGAAGATAAGAATTTACCAGCAGAAAAACGCCGCGTAATCAAAATCATCAACGCTGAAAATCACACTGACGCTGATGAAAGCTCAAGTACATTTAACTTAGTCCGTTTAGTAAAATATAAACGCGATAAAAATTCATCTGATGCCGAAATCGCAGTTGTTGGCGATAGTATCAACGATAAAGAACATTTTTTCTTGCACTCTATTGGTAAAAATTCAAAATTCAGCTTATTTGACAACTGGAAAAAAGAAAAACGTTCTCAGTTAAACTTATTATTTAAAGCTGACGAGAAAGGCAACAAAACTGAAGTTGTTGCTGTTCACTTTGCTAAATCGCGCGAGCACTATGGTCTTCGCCAAAGCAAATACTTAGAATTCTATGAAACAACCGGCAAATACATGCCTCAAGAAATCAAAAATAAAGTTGCGTTTCCGCATGTAGGTGGCCAGATTCGTGATAAGTACCACAATGCCTATTTGAATTACGAACTTTATGTAACAACTAAAATTTTTGAATTAAACCAAAACTTACCACGCGAAGTGATTGATCAACGTGTTTCTAAATTATTAAGCACGATCAGCTCATTAAACGGTAAAGTTGACGAAGACGAAAAGAACGAGATCGTTAAAAAATTAACCGATATTTTCTCAAACCTTGTTGATTTAAATAATAAATTCAGACTTTTTGACGAGTTAACAATCAAAAACGAGATCTTCTCTGAATTCGGTTTACCGATCATGATTAATGTGATCAACCCTGAAACTGTTTCTCAGTGTGTATTAGTTCAGTTAGCTTACTCAGGCCATGAAATGGGTTCAGGTGTATTAAAATACCCTTCTGAAGAAGCTTTTAACCGCGTGAACTTATTTAAAAATATTATCGAGCAAAACAACTACATCTTAGATCGTTCGTACAACTTAAGAAATTTCATTAAAGAAGATGGTAAGCCATACACTTTACCTGAACTTATGTTAAAGAACGAAGCTCTTACCAAAAAACACTAGTATTTTTCTGTCATCTTTTTATGTCTTTGCCTTGGGGCAATTTGGGCGAATAAACGCCCAATTCACCCCGAGGGACATTTTGGTAGTGCCTCTCAAAGGCCCTACTGTCTGGCACCGACTCTGCAATCTCCCCCACATCTAACCGCATTGTTCTCAAAGAGGGGGAATCTATGATTAAGAACGATCTTTTGGCTTTTTCTCAAACACGTTGGGGCTTCGTCTATCAACGCACACAACAACTACTTTCTCGCTATGCTAAGCACCGTCGTGTGTTTTTTATCGAAGAGCCGATCTTTGCAGACACAACTCAAATCAGCTATCGCAAAGTTTTTGCTGAAAGCAGTATTGAAGTGATTAAGCCTATTCTTCCGCAAGAATTAAGTGAAAACGAACAGCACGAAGCTTTAAAACGTGTAGTTGACGATTTAATTGAAGATGAATTTATCATTAACTTTTCTGTCTGGTATGACACGACTAAAGCTATTGATTACACTCGCCACCTTTCTCCGATCAGTACGATTTATGACTGTATCAGCGAATCCAGCCCAGAAAATCCGTCTGAATTATCAGTTCAAGAAATTGAACTTTTAGAAAAAGCTGATTTAGTTTTTGCGGCGAATGAAAAACTGTATTCTCACCGTAAAAGCAGCCACCATAATATTCACAATTTTCCAAACAGCGTTGATCTAAGTCACTTTCGCCAGGCCCGCCAGGTGAGCGAACCTTTAGATCAAAAAAAGATCTCAGGCCCTAAACTTGGGTTCTGTGGTGATATCACTGAACATTTAAATTTTGATTTATTAACAGATATGGCCGACTTTCGCCCGAGCTGGAATTTTATTCTAGTGGGTCCAATGGTTGGCAATTGTTATAACGATCTTCCACGTCGCCCGAACATTTATTTCTTTGGTAAAAAAGATTACAAATATTTACCTAATTATTTTGCGGGCTGGGATGTAACTATTGCGCCTTACAAAGAAGGAAGAAACGGTCACACCACTTCACAAATGTATGAATACTTAGCCACTGGCCGCCCGGTGGTGGCTACACCTCACGAAACTTTAAAAGAAAAATATGAACCCTTAGGCCTTGTTAAAACCGCGGCTACAGCTACCTGTTTTTTAGCAGCCTGTGAAGAAGCCATGAAAACTAAACAAAGTCCTGAATGGATGAAAAAAGTAGATGAATACTTAGATAGCAAATCCTGGGATCAAACTTTTGAAGACATGAAAGACTTAGAGATAAAAACTCTAATGAGTTCACTACCTTACAAAAGAAACAAGTTTACAGCAGATGCGATGATGCGCCTGTAAAAATAGAACCTAACAAAACCCTAACAATCTTTTTTGGCCGGCTGATGTATAAGTGCGCTACACACATAGGAGACTCAAAGTGAAAACACTTATCATCGCCGCTATTACGGCCTTATCTTTATCGTCTTTCGCCAACACGACTGAATCTGTTTTTAAAAAAGATTCACCGATTTCTAAAGAGTTACAAGCTCGCATTTTAGAAACTCTTAATGCACGTTGCTCAAACTTAATCACGGCTTACCGTTTAACTGAAGAAGCCACTACGGTGCGCGTAGAAAAAGTAGATCAAGGTATCACTGATTATTATTACACAACTGTATTTTCTTCTCGTTACTATTTTGATGGTATGCACCCGTCTTATGCAGAAATCACTGTTGAAAGTGTTGAATATGATTTCCAAAACGGTGATAATTTAGAAGTTAGCTCTGTAACTTCACCGGATGGATGTCAGTAATTGAAAATTAGCGAAATGGGCGAAGAGCAAATCATCGCCCGCTTAATAAAAGCGTTTAATACCGATACCCCAAAAAACATTTTGGGGATTGGAGATGATTGCGCTGTTATTCCGGTTTCTGAAAACCTTTCTCAGGTTGTAACCACTGATGCACTGATTGAAGATGTGCATTTTATCAAAGATAAAATTTCAGCCTTCGATCTGGGCTTTAAATCTTTAGCCGTAAATTTAAGTGATATAGCGGCCATGGGTGCTAAACCTAAACATGTCTTTTTAACGTTAGCTTTATCACCACAGACTGAAAGCCAATGGCTAGAAGATTTTTTTTCAGGATTAAAAACTTTACTTTCAAAAAATAACGTTACTTTACTGGGTGGCGACACAGTAAGAACGCCTGATCGTATGATGATTTCTATCACCGCTTTAGGTGAAGCCAAACCCGATCAAATTAAATACCGTCATACCGCAAAGCCTGGTGATATTATCTGCGTGACAACTAGCTTAGGTGATTCAGCAGCGGGTTTACAGTGTGTACTTAAGAATTTAGAAATTAATTCTGATACTCAAACTTTAATTGATCGCCATTACCGCCCCGAACCCCAACTTGGCGAAGGTCAGTTTTTGGCGGCCTCAAATGCCGTAACGGCGATGATGGATTTATCTGATGGTTTAAATTCAGATCTTAAAAAATTAATGTCCTCTTCTAAAGTGGGTGCTGAAATTCATCTGGAAAAGCTTCCGCTATCAAATGAATTAAAAGCTGTGGCTTTAAAAAATAATTGGAATGCGACTGATATGGCCGCTATCGGTGGTGAAGATTATTGTTTATTAGTTAGCGTTAATGAAAAAGATTTTTCGCAATTACAAAAGCAATATCAGGCAAGTTTTAATAAGCCACTTTATCCAATTGGCCATTTAACCAAAGACCCACAAGATTTAGTTTTTAAATTAAATGGAAAACTAAGCCAGCTTTCTGGAAAAAGCTTCGAACATTTCTAATCACTCAAGAATGCGCGTCATCGTCATATATAACGGCGCAGTCAGATCAACAAACTTATACAGCTGACTATTTTGAGTGACATACACAATACGTGATTCAGCGGTTTCTGCGACAAAGACATTTCCTGAACGGTCAGTCACAACACCAAATGCCCCGTTTAAACCGTTCACAATAACTTCTGAAGTGTCAGAAGCTGTTGGCCCTATGCGAATTACGCGCGAGTTAGAATCAGTGCCTTCAGAAACATAAATGCGGCCTAAAACATCTTTTGTCATGCTGATGGGTTTTAAAACTGCAATATCTGGCGTGCGTTCTAATCCCCACTGCACCAGATTCAGATTAAAAAAACCAATCACCGGTTGATCGCCAATTCCAAAAGTAAAAGCTGATGCCGCACTTGAAAACGAAGCGTATGTTGATAAATCAGAAATCTTTTTAATGCGGTTAGCCCCTTCTTCGGCGACATAAACTTCACCTTTAGAATCAACAGAGACCGAAGTTGGAACCGAAAGGCCCGTAGCCAAAACCGTTTGTGTTTTGGTGGCTATATCATAACGTAAAAGCCTTGAGTTACCCTGCTCAACCACATAGAGATTGCCTTTACCATCAGTGGCTAAACCCTGTGGCTCATTTAGACCTGTTAGAAATTCAGTTTTAGTTCCATCACGATCAATTTTCCAAATGCGGCCTGTTCCATCCCCGACGGTGGCATAAATCGGAAAATCTTCAGGGTAAGCTTGTTGCAGACGTAAAAGTTCTGCGGGTCTTTTCCCGCAGCCAGCAATAACACTTAAGAACAAAACAAAAAGAATTATGTTTCTCAGAAACTCACTCCTACACCCAATAATGGGTAAGAATCAGTCTGAATGATAGGGTCAGATAAAGCGGTGTCGTCTTGTTTTTTTAAAGTGTGCACGCGGTGTTTGTAGGTCAGGTTAAAGAAATATCTTTTACCAAAATTTACTCTTCCGCCTAAACCGATATAATAACCATCGCCGGTTTCTTTTTCATAGGTGCGGTCGTCATAAACTCTTTCAACACCTAAAAGATAACCTAAATCAAGATACATCGCCTTGTAATTAACTTCTAATTTTAATCCAAACCCCGTGTCTTTTTGAAAATCACCGTGTTGGTCATACTGGTAAACTAAGCCGTAACCCCAAAAAGGTTTGTGCACGCCAAATTCAAATTGGCTCATGATCGTGCTGCCTTCAGGCCCATTACCTGCTTGCTTTGTTGAAGTGGCCAGCGGAATAAAACTAAATGATGTGCGATACACATTCTTTGATTGCGCTAATGCTGATAGCGAAACAAAAAAGCTTACGATAAAAATGATGAAGTTATATTTTTGTGTTTTCATTATCGTAGTGTCCTAAAAACTTTGGCCCCTGAAATTGTTAAATTAGCGCTGCCGTCTTGTGATTTAACAACGTAAGTATAAAACTTATAAGGGCTTAATCCCGTGACAGTAACGCTATGAAAAACTGAAAGTGTTGAATCTAATGTCGTGTTTGTGTCTGTATTACCAAGACCATAACCCACTTGTGTTGTGGCAGGCTCGTTGGTTAACCACTGAATCGTTGCTGAATTTTGCGTGATGTTCACCACTTGAATTGAACTGATAATTGGGCTCGCACCATCTAGGCCCGTAGGAACATCACCGTTATCATTTAAAGGTGAATCTGGGTTATTTGGAACTGTGCAAATTTCAGTATAGAATGTACCTTGCAGCGCAAGCTCTGGTCCTGCCACGGTCACACCATAAGTACGCCCTGAGGTCGCTGCTTGACCGTAAGCTGTTCCTAAACTTCCTGCTAAAGAAATATTTAACTTACCTTGTGAAAGAAGTTCTTTCATGGTGTCTGCACTAAAAATACTGGCGAGATAAATTTTTGTTGTCGTGTCTGTGTTTGTAGCCGGTATGCTGCTAACGAAAGATGTCCAGGCTGAGATCACTGAAGCCGTATCAATCCAGCGCTCGACCGCAACTGTGGCCGTACTGCGGTCAAAGCCCGCTTCAGCAATACCTACACCATTGACAACGATCGCCGCAGTTCCACTGGCCTGGCGTTTCACACGTAAGTTTACAGTTGCTGAAGTGATGGTAATAAAATCAGTACTCACGCGCGGAAGTTTTGGATCGTAATAAAATTCAACCGAACGAAAACCGGCTTGACCTGATGACCACGAAGTATTCGGCGCAACTACAGTTCCTGAAAACGCAGCCTGACTAATACTATTACCATCGTTATGAATATACACATTTGAAAAAGTATAATTTGGTGAGTTTGAACATGTCAGTGGCGTTTTAGAAATCGTGATTCCTTCAAGAACCAAAAGCGCTTTATACACTGGAGAATCATCTCCGGTTACTACGCGCACAACACCATCAGAAACCACTCCCACAGGACTTAAACTTGTTGGCGCTAATAAATCTTCAACATCTAAGTCAAAAGTATTTACGGTGTTTTGCTTATAGTGAGTTAACGCCCAGTCCATGTAGTAGGTGTTTGTTGGACTTGCGGGAGCCGTAGCTCCAGCACAAGCTTGTTGCGCACAGAAATAATGCCTGTGTGTAATCATCGGACTTGTTCCGACCATACTGCCTGGCACACGCCCTGTAAAAACGCCGTCGATAAAAATACCTTCGGTGTCTGAACTATCACGAGAAGTATCCATTAAAATATGAGCGGTTGTTAATTTATAGTTATTGGGTGGATAAGTGTATTCGAACTTAAATGGTGTTTGTGTGTCTGAATAATTTTCTCCCATAGCCTGGCGCGGACGCGAGGGAGGCGCAAATGGAAGTTCAGCATTTGTCCATTCGTTGATATGTGGTGTAGCTGATACAATCATTGTCACATTGTAAATAGAACCTAAATCGCTACCATCGGTGCGACTTCCATCATCAACAATTGTATCACCTAAAGACGACGCGCCAGACAGGTCAAGTTTCTGACCCTGACAGTTCATAAAGAAAATTGAAAAGATCGCCAGTAGCACATAATTCCATCTAAAATGCATAACTACTTATCGGAATTCTTAACTATCGCTTAACCGTCCTGTTTCAGAATGAGACAGGATAAGTCGTTAAAATTTTTGATGAATTTAACAAAGTAAAACTTATTTTTTGTCGTTATACCACTCAGCAAATTCGCGAAGACCTTGGTCTGTAGACTGCCGTGGTTTATAACCAAGTTTGGTTTTCGCTTTCGAAATATCCAGAGTCATCGAATAGGCTGCTACACCCACTTTCACAGGTAAAAGTGCCGGTTCTTGTTTGGTCTTTTTTAAGGTGTGAATAATTTCTGAGATTTTGGCCACAACCATAGCCAGTGAAAGAAAAACTTTTTTATGTTCTGCTGAAAGACCAACAGCTTTAAGTGAACTTTCAATCACCGTCCATAGTTTTTCAGGCATGCCATTTGTAATATTATAAACTTCACCCATGTTTTTTTCATTTGTCGTAAGGCAAAGTTCAATCGCATCTATTAAATTTTCTACGCAAGTAAAATCAGCTAAGTTTTCACCTAAGCCCGACTGAACTAAGCTTTTGTTTTTTTGCATTTCAATAATGCGCGGAAGCCAATTTCTATCACCGGCACCGATCACACCGCGAGGACGTAGCGATACCGTTAGAAAATCTGGCTTATGTGCGGCCTGCACTAATTGTTCGGCTTGAAATTTTGTAATCGCGTAAGCATTTGAAAACTTTTTCGGAAGATCAGTTTCTTTCAGATCAAATTGATCTTTAAAAGCAAAATAAATCGAAGGCGAAGATATATTAATAAAGCGGCGTACATGGTTTTTCTGAGCTGAAGCTAAAATATTTTTTGTCGTAACTACGTTAGCTTGTGTGTACTCGTCTAAACTTCCCCACACTCCGGCTTTACCCGCACAGTGAATCACAACATCGATATTTTGCGTGAGCTGATCACACTGTGAAGCCATTGATAAATCAGCGGCGATAAATGTGTAACGCGAAAAATTTTCTCCGGAAAAACTACGAGCTGTGCCCACGACATCGTGACCGTTCGCCGTTAATCGCTGAACAAGACGTTGTCCGATAAAACCTGTAGATCCTGTGATTAAAATTCGCATAAAAAAACCCTTTCAGGATATCCGGAAAGGGTTTGATAAATAAAGAAAATTTGGAGCGGGAGACGGGGCTCAAACCCGCGACCTTCGCCTTGGCAAGGCGACGCTCTATCAACTGAGCTACTCCCGCGTTTAACACGCGTATGCGTTGTGAGGGATCAATCTAATGCGCCAAGCGCTTATCGTCAAGCGATAAAATTAATAAGGGAATGCTACAAAAATATCTTCAACAAAGGCTTTATATTCAGCAAAATTAAACCCTTCACCTGCTAATTCGTAGGCAACTTCTGAAGGCATTGAAGCCTGATTTAAATAGCCCGTGCTTGTTATTTTCACTGTATCAAACTGCTCGTTCATAGGACGAGAACGATAATCAATCCACGAGTTGACCACGAACAGATCAGCCTGATCTTCGCCCCAACCGGTCATGGCTGCATAGCCGTAAAGGTTGAAAAAATGACCACCCGTTCGCTCCCACATTTGGGTGCCCGGGTTAAACTTATACCAACCAATGCCCATCAAAACAGCAGCCTGATGAGCCACGTAATATTTAATCTCTGACAAACGAAGCACATGTTGAACAGCATCTAAAGGGCTTCCAGCGGGAGCATTGATTGAATGCGGCCCAACCATATAAACCCATGATTGATACGAGCTTTGTTTGATAAAAGCATCCATACAACCAATCGCTTGGCGGTAACGTGTGCCTTCGTTTCTATCTGTGCTGCAAGTTTGAAAAAAATAACGAACGCGGTCTTTA
>CAMLRE010000065.1 GCA_946482355.1 uncultured Bdellovibrio sp. | reverse complement strand
CTCAAACCATTTCGTAATTCCTAAGTGGAATATCGCGCCTGTAACTTCGCCGTTAGAAGTGCAATACCCAATTGCCTGCGGCACAGCCCACGTGCAAAAACGTACAGGCAAAAAAGCAATCACAATCGTAACAGGTGGTGATGCGGGAACGGCAGAAGGTGATTTTGCATCGTCTTTAATTTTAGCTTCGCGCAAAGGCCAAGAGCTTCCGATGTTAATCACAGTTCAAAATAATAAATGGGGTATTTCAACTTCTTACGAAGGCCAACATGGTGAAACATTTATCGCCGATCGCGCGCGTGCATTTAATATTAAATCACAAGTGATCAACGGTAATGACCCAGTTGAAGTTTACTTAACACTAAAAGAAGACATGGAATATATCCGCAAAACAGGAAAACCGGCTTTCGTTGAAGCGATGGTTTCACGTTTATACGGTCACTCGTCGGCATCGGGTGCAAATCCAATTCAAAATGAAGTTGATCCAGTAAAAGAATTTGAACTTAAGCTTTTAAAAGCTGGATTATTAAAAGAATCTGAAGCCAAAGAAATTTGGGCAACTTTTGAAGCTGAAGGCGTGCGTGCAACTGAAACGGCACGTGCTGAAGGCGTACCAACACCAGAAAGCATCTGGGATCACACTTACGTTGGTAGCGAAAACGCAGATTGGAGAAAATTCTAATGGCAAATATGGCTCAAGCCATTCGTATGGCTCTACATTACGCTGAAACAAACTACGATCTTAAAGATGTTTTCGGACAAGACGTGGGCGCACCACTTGGTGGCGTATTCACAGCAACTCAAGGTATTAAATGCGCGTGGAATTCTCCGTTAGATGAACGTGGTATTATCGGTATGGCGATGGGTATTGCAATGACCGGTGATAAATGTGTCGCTGAAATTCAGTTCGCCGATTATATTTTTAATACGATCGATTTATTAAAAATCGCTGGTAACACTTTATGGTGTACAAACGGTCAGTACAACTTACCAATGACTGTGATGACTCCGGTAGGTGCTGGTATCCGCGGTTCAGTTTATCACTCGCATTCATTCGATGCTTGGGCTTCTCGCTTAGCCGGATGGAAAGTGGTTATGCCATCTAATCCGTTAGATGCTTACGGTTTATTATTATCTTGTATCTTAGATCCAAACCCAACGATGTTCTTAAAGCCAAAAGCTTTAATGCGCGTTCGTGGTGAAGAATTAATTCCTGGTGAACCATCAGACGAAAAAGAATTAAAAAACATGATCGATGCACCGATTGGTGATCGTTCTAACTGGAAAGCGAACTGGCCAAAAATTCAAGAATACTTAGTGCCGTTCGGAAAAGGTAAGATCACACGTGAAGGTCATCAAATCACGGTTGTGTCTTACGGACGTCATTTATTACTTTGTAACGAAGTGGCTGATCAATTGGCTGCTGAAGGGTACTCAGTAGAAGTGATCGACTTACGTTCGATTTACCCATACGACTGGCAAATGATTAAATCTTCAGTTCAAAAAACAGGAAGATTCTTATGCGTGAACGAAGACACAGAAGTGACTAACTTCGGTGAACATCTTTCTTACCGTGTAACTCAAGAATTATTTTATGAATTGCAAGCTCGTCCGCGCGTCATTGCCGGTAAACATGTTCCTGGTATCGGCTTACATCCGAACTTAGAAGATGCAAGCGTTCCACAGAAACATGAAATCGCAGAAGCGATTAAAGAAATTTGCGGAGAAATTCCGTAGGAAGATTTATGGCAAGGAAGAAAGCATCATCTCAGACTAAACAACGCGTACGTAAACTTCCCTTTGATAAATATGACCTATACTTAAATGCTGTACAGTCTCCTGAAGGGGACGTGCAGTTCTACCGCGAGCGCTACAAAGAATTTTTTGGCGCTCCTAAAAAGGGCCTTACTTTACGTGAAGATTTCTGCGCTGGTGGCGCTATCAGCTGTGAATGGGTTAAACTTCATAAAGATAATACGTCTTGTGGTTTAGATCTTGATGACGAGCCAATGAGCTACGGCCGTGCGAATTACATCGCCAAACTTAAACCTGATCAGCAAAAACGCGTGGCTTTGATTAAAAAGAATGTGCTTGAAAAGGGTTTACCTAAAGCGCACATTGCCGCGGCTACAAATTTTTCTTATTACATTTTTAGAGACCGTAAAACGTTAACGACATATTTTAAAAACGTTTATTCATCTGTACATAGTAAAGGTTTATTTATCGTTGATATGTTCGGCGGAACAGCGTGTACAGATGCTTCACAGGATCGTATTCCTATTAGAAGTGGATTTACTTACTACTGGGAACAAAAAGATTTTGATCCCGCAACCAACTACGCTAATTTTGGAATTCACTTCCGTTATAAAGGTAAGCTTTATAAGAACGTATTCACTTACGAGTGGCGTATGTGGTCGATTCCTGAAATTAAAGAAATCATGCTTGAGGCAGGTTTTGATGACGTGGCCATTTACTGGGAAGGTTCTAAACGCGATGGTTCTGGTAACGGTAAATTTGACCGCGTTACTGAAGGCGAAGCTTGCTTAAGCTGGATCGCTTACGTGATTGGAATTAAGAAGTAATTTATTTGCGGAGCGAAACGTGAAACAAAGTTTAAAAATTAATTCTTACGAAGTTTGGATGAGCTTGGGTGTAACTAAAGAAGAACAAGCGCAACTTCAGCCCGTGCACTTTGATATTACTTTGCATTTTGAAAAACCGGTTAAAGGATCTGCAACAGATCACTTAGACGACGCGATTAATTACGCAGCCCTTGTCAGTCACATTAAACAAGTGGCGACAGCCCGTTCGTTTAACCTGATTGAGAATCTTTGTTTTATTACTCACCAGCATTTAACTGACTGGGTAAGAAAACACGGCTTTACCGGTGAACTTGTCACAGAGGCTACAAAAATGCGTCCTCCGGTGCCATCACTGCAAGGTGGAGTCAAATTCACATGTCAAAGTGTAGTGTAGTTCTAGGTCTTGGATCAAACATTGAGCCTGTTAAACATCTTCGTTTAGCTTTAAGTGAAATTAAAAAAATCTCGCAGGTCACTGTTATTAACGTGGCCAGCATCTATGAATCAGATGCTTTATTACCTGAAAATGCACCTTCTACCTGGAATAAAAAATACTTAAATTCAGCGGTTGAATTAGAAGTTTCAAATTTTGAACCTTTTAAGTTGTTACAAGATATTAAAGCGATCGAACATAAACTCGGTAGAGCGGGCAGTGATCGTTGGGCACCAAGAAAAATTGATATCGATATTTTATGGGTGCAGGATTTTACTTTTCAAAGTGAATCGTTAAATATTCCGCACGCCCAGATTTTAAACCGTCCGTTTGCTTTATTGCCTTTACTTGAACTGCGCCCGGATTTTCCGTTTAATGTGCCACAGTGGATGCATAGAAAACCACATCCATTTCATACTGAAATTTCTAAAACTTATGTGTGGCCTAAGATGGCGGGGATTTTAAATATCACCGAAGATTCTTTTTCCGGTGATGGGGTGTTGTTATCGCCTTTAAAACAGCTTGGTCAGCTCTTAGATGATGGGGCTGATATCATTGATATCGGTGCAGAATCAACGCGCCCCGGAGCTTTGATCGTTGATCCAGAAATTGAATATCAGCGTTTAGCTTCAACGTTAGAAGCAGTTAATAAGTATAAAAAAGACTATGCCCGGGATTTTGAAATCTCGATTGATTCACGCAAACCTGAAGTGATGGCGCGTGTTTTAAATAATTACCGCGTAGATTATTTAAATGATGTTGAAGGCTTTCGTCAGCCTAAGATGCGTGAGCTTTTAAAGCTCACCGACGCTAAAGCGATTTGCATGCATTCATTTTCTGTACCTCCGGTAAAAACAGAAACGATTCCCGAAGGTGAAGATCTGTGGAATTACTTAACGAACTGGTGGGAAAAACAAAAAGAAATTTTTGCGCAAGAGAATATCTCATCTGATCGAATGATCTTTGATCCAGGTATTGGCTTTGGCAAAACGCCCCAGCAAAGCGTAGATCTATTAAATTACTTAGAAGGTTTTTGCGGTATTCGCGAAGAAATTTACTTAGGTTATTCACGTAAATCGTTTTTAAGTCTATTAACCGATAAACCAGCCGCAGAACGTGATCCAGAAACAGCCTTAGTGACCGAAGCCATCAATCAAGCCTATGCGCAGTATTTACGTGTGCACAACGTGGCACAGAATAAGCAGGCTTTAACAGAGCGGACTTTAATATGAGTGAATTAACTTATCAAAACGTTGTTTCAGCTTTAGAGGCATTAAACATTATGCCAAAGACTATGCCCGGTTTGGAAAAACTAAAGCAGGCTTTGCAACATAAGGCTTGGTTTTTAAATTTATCTCCTGAAAAAATTATTACGGTAGCGGGAACAAACGGTAAGGGCACGACCTGCGCTGCCTTACAGACTTTATTATTATCAGCTGGAAAAAAGGTCGGGCTATATACATCTCCGCATTTGATCTCAACGACCGAGCGTATTCGTGTAAACGGCGAGCCGATTTCTGAAAAAGATTTTGTACAGCTTTATTTAGATAACCGTAATGTGATTGAGCAATACGAGCTGACGCATTTTGAAAGTTTAACGTTAATGGCCGCTGAATATTTCTTTGCAAAGAATGATTTAGATCATGTGATTTTTGAAGTGGGTTTAGGTGGAACGTACGATGCCACTAACGTTTTTCCGAACCGTTATTCGATTATTACAGCCCTTGCGATGGATCATCAAAATATTCTAGGTAACACTGTTTTAGAAATCGCTAAAAATAAATTTGGCATTATTAAACACGGCTCTAAAGTAGTACATCATCCATTACCTCCGGAAGTGTTTGCTTTATTTTCTGAAGTGTTAAGTGCTACAAACTCGCAAGCGATTGCGGCCGTGCCCGGAACAATTCACGCTGAAAAAGATTTTGAACCGCATTGGTTTTTACAAACGCCATGGGGAAAAACTATGGTGAATATTCCGGGGCAGAGAGCCTGCGAAAATATCATGACAGCATTAACTATGTTTGAAGAACTAGGTTATGAACCGCAAGATCATCTACATAGTTTAGAAAAAATTCCGTGGGCTGGGCGCATGCAAAAGATCAAATGGCCGCATATGGAAGCTCCGGTTTATTTATCGGGCGATCATAATATTCAGGGTGTGCAAAGTTTGGTTCAGTTGCTGCAATCTTACGATTGGAATGAGTTGCATTTAATTGTGGGTATTGGCCAGGATAAAGCGGCTGATGAAATGCTTCGTATGTTGTTTGCACTTCCGCGAGCTAAAGTCTATTTAACGATGACGCCGTTTAAAGGCCGCGGGCTTATGGATTATCCAGACGAATACCGCACAAAAGCTAAAAGTGAAAATGATAACGTCATTGAGTTATTAAATTCAATCACGGTAAAGAAAAACGATATGGTTCTTGTTACCGGTTCACTTTATCTTGTGGGCCAGATTTTATCCGAGCTTAACGCTAGATAAATCCCGAATTCGCTACTGCGATCAGCGAACTGATCGGGGTTAAATCACGGTCAGCAAAGCGGTTTTTTTCTCGTTGGGAGAGGCGAGCAAACTCGTTCACCAGTTCATTTAAGCGGTCATAGAACTGATTCTTTGATTTTTCACTTAAGCGTAAATACGACAGACGGTGAAGCGTGTCGTTACTGTTTTTTTGGTTTAAGACTTTCTTTAAAGTATTTTCTGACCACTCATGATTTAGCTTTTTAACCAATGGCCCATCGCTGGCCCAACGAAATAAACCTTTGTGAACAGATACGATTCTTTGGTTTTTTCCAATTTTAATCAGATCTAAATTTTCTAACTTTAAAAGATTTTTTTGCAATTGATCAGTCGAAATCTTTTCTGATTTTTTAATAGCGTCTAATGGCTTTTCTTCAACCGCTAAGAACCAGTAAATACGAAAGAGCAGGTTGTTTTCAAAAAGCGCGTTTTCTTGCTTCGGGCTTAGACGCACATTTTTAACTTCAGCTTCGTCAGCCAGTTGAAACAAATCAGCCAGGGAGAGGCCTAATAATCTTGCGATTTGTTCCACGCGGGTTAACGAAATATCTTTACCGGTTAAAAGTTTTTTGACTCCGGATTCACTCATTGCGAGCTCGTCCGCAAGTGTTTTGTAGGTGATTTTTTTCACCTTCAACACTTTTTTCAACGTTTCGACCACATTGTGATTCGTCATCTGTTGTTTCCTTTTATTCCTTTATCCTGGCCTTTTTCAGGCTAAAAGTACCGTAATTAGGTACCTTTTATTCAAATATATAGAAAAAAGTTCAGTCTTGTTAAGATAAAAGTATAGGTCGGAGGAAAAAATGCGGCAAAAGTCTAGTTTGATCAAAAATAAAGAAGCGGTAAAAGCGATGCGCACAGCGTGCGGCATCTCATCACAGCTTCACACGTTATCCATGACTGGAGCGGTTGTGGGGCTGACAGAAAAAGAACTCGCGCAAAAAATTTCACGCGTGTATGAAACAACTGAAGCGGGAAGTTGGGCGTATCCGATGTTAGTTGGCGCTGGTTCTCGCACCACAATTATTCATGCGGCTCCGACGCAGAAAAAAATTAAAGACGGTGAATTAGTACTTATAGATATGGGCGTAAAATACAAAGGCTTTGCTTCGGATATCACCCGCACTTGGCCAGCAGGGCAAAGATTTACCAAAGAGCAAAAAACAATTTACGACATTGTTTTAAAAGCGCAGAAAGAAGTGATTAAAGCCACAAAACCAGGTGAAACACTCACAGGGCTGCACGCACTATCAAAAGAAATTCTATTAGAAGGATTACTTCGTCATAAAGTGATCGCAAAAGATCAGTTAAATGAAGTGTTTCCGCATAAGACATCGCACTGGATTGGGCGTTTAGTGCATGATGCTTGCCCGTACTTTAATGAAGATGAAACAGCCGTAAAGCTAGAAGCGGGAATGTTATTTACAGTAGAGCCTGGGCTTTATTTAAAAAATCGTAAAGATAAATATAACAATATTGGAATCAGAATCGAAGATGTGGTGCTAGTCACTGAAGATGGTTGTGAAGTCATCTCCAGTGTAGCAAAAGAAGTCGGCGAGATCGAAGAGCTTAGAGCTTACTAAACTCTTCGAGTTTACCGGCCACAGTGTCGAGGGCTTTAATCCAGAATTTTTTATCAGTGATATCTTCACCTAAATGTTTCTGGATTAAGTCTTCGGCAGTCATTAAGCCTGTATCACGTAAGATCGCTGTGTACTTTGCACTAAAATCCTTGCCCCATTCATCTTTGCGAGCATAAAGGCTTAATGAGAATAAATAACCAAACGTGTACGGAAAGTTATAAAAACTCATATTCGCAATCGAGAAATGTAATTTCGATGCCCAGAACATCGGATCTGGTTGTGATAGACTATCGCCGTACCAGTTTTTGTAAGCATCTGACATTAACTGAGTTAATTCATCTGGTGTTACAAAACCGTTTTTACGTTTGTCGTAAAAATTCTTTTCGAATTCAAAACGTGTCGGAATATTTAATAATAAACTGACAGCACCTTCAGCGATTGACCAATAAACATCTAATAGATCGTCTTTAGTTTTGGCTGTAGCGATTTGGTAATCAAATAAAGTCTGTTCAGCAAAAATACTGGCTGTTTCGGCCAACGACATTGTGTACATCGTGGCAATCTTTGGCATATCACGCATCACCCAGTTGTGATAAGCGTGGCCAAGTTCATGCGCGAGTGTAGATGTATTTTGCGAAGAACCAGCAAATGTTAAAAACACACGCGGAGAACGGCTTTTTGTAAAGCCACCGCAGTACGCGCCATTGCGTTTGTTCGGGCGCACACTCGCATCGATCCAGTTTTTATCTAACATCGTTTGCGCAAATTCACCCATGACTGGGTCCATATGTGTAAACGCCTCTTTAACTTGGCGAAACGATTCTTTAAAAGTTAAGCCGGTTTCTGATTTGATCGGTGCTGGAGCGACTAAATCCCACGGGTCTAATTGCTTTTTACCGTAGTGTTTAGCCATCGACTTTGCTGTCTTTTGCACGATCGGGCGGTAATCAGCAACGGCATCAATCATCGCTTGTAAAGTTTCAGCTTTAATACGGTTAGCTTGAAGAGGTTCATCTAGGTAATCTAGTTTTTTCTTATCGTTTGAACGAAGTTTGTTAACGTCGTGTCTCCAGCCGGCTAGCGCATTTAAGATGGCTGCCGCTGATTGTTGGTGTTCGCGCCAAGTGTTTTGAATACCTTCCCAGCTGGCTTTACGAAGTGGTTCGTCGCTGCCTTGTGTGTTGCCGAAGGCTACCGCAATACTTGTGGGCTCTGGTGTTGACGGGTGGTTGATTTTAACTCGGGCAGAGCTTGAAATCGAAGAATAAAGATTACCCCATGATGTGTGGCCATCTTTATTTAGCGTCGACATAATGGCTTCTTCTTTTTCTGTTAAGAGATTGTCTTTTTTAAGACGTAATCTAGAAAAATGAAAAGCATAGTCTTTGATTTTTTCAGCTTTAAAAAAGTTTTTAAAATTTTCTTCAGAAGTTTTTGATAAAAATAAATTCAGCGGCGTAATCGCAATTTCAAACTGTGAAAACAAATCTTTATAAAGATAAGAATACATTTTC
>CAMLRE010000064.1 GCA_946482355.1 uncultured Bdellovibrio sp. | reverse complement strand
TGATCTTTAAATTTTAAGTTTTCTTCGCGGATACCGAATTTTTTATAGAAATTCCAACGACGTTCTTTCCACTCTGCAAAGTATTTTTCATCAGTGCCCGGTTTTACGAAATATTGCATTTCCATTTGTTCGAATTCACGTGTTCTGAAAATAAAGTTACCCGGCGTGATTTCGTTACGGAAAGATTTACCGATCGCTGCGATTCCGAACGGAATTTTATAACGAGACGATTGTTGGCAATTTTGAAAATTCACGAAGTGACCTTGAGCTGTCTCAGGGCGTAAGTAAACTACTGACGCTGAATCTTCTAAAGGACCCATGTGAGTTTTAAACATTAAGTTGAATTGGCGTTCTTCAGATAAGTTTTTGCTGCCGCACACAGGACATTGTTTTTTGTTGATGTATGAATCTGTGTTATCAGCGCGAAAACGTGTTTTACAATCTTTACAGTCAACTAATGGATCAGAGAAACCATCAACGTGGCCAGAAGCTTTCCAAACTGTTGGGTGCATAAGAATTGCGGCATCAAGACCTACGATGTCTGATCTTCTTGTCATCGCATTCCACCAAGCGCGTTTAACATTTAATTTCATTAACGAGCCAAGAGGACCATAATCCCAGCAGCTACCAAGGCCACCGTAAATTTCTGAACTTTGAAAAACAAAGCCGCGGCGTTTTGATAAACTTACAAGAGTACTTAAATCTTTTAGACGTCTAATTTCTGGAATTGGTGTAGACACGTTTGTGGATCCTTTCGCGATGTCAAATACGACGGTATTAAGCGTATCTTGAGAGGCGGCAGAAGGTTAACAGTTTTCTTCGTGCGTCACACTGCATTTTCAGAGAGGGAAAAATAGAATTTATTGACGTATTTTTTAGGCAGTAAAAATAAAAAAACCTCATGGTCCAAGAGGGGCTTAAACACATGAGGTACCAGTCGATTGTTTCCAATGTTCTGACAGTTTCTACTAGTACACAATGTGCGCCAAACATAAGCTTAAAGGTATCGCTTTAGAGTAGAAATTCAGTGTCCAAAGGTTTGACAGTTGCCGGGAATTATTTCAAGTTTCAGCCCCAAAATTCCGATAAGTAATACCATGGGATTGATAGTAAAGGCTAAATCCAAAATAAGGGCTCTACAGTGCCGTGTTCATAGCTGGGAATCGCTAAAAATGGTCTATCGCAGTGAGCCTATTTTCATTGCTTGGGATAAGATCAAAGAGATTCTGGTCATTTCCAACGATAAAAACTCTCGTTACCATGTCGTTTTTGAAACGACAGACGGTTTACAAGCCGATCTGCATTTTTTTGCGGACGAGGTCGAGAACAAAGCCGATTTTGAAAGCTATTTAGAAAATAATCTGGATAAAATTCGCTTAAATAAATTCAGCCATTTCGGTGGGCACATGGTTGATTTCGTGAATCCTTATTTTCGCTATGGGGCTATTACGACGAAATACATGATTGGCCTGTTAGCGCTTACTTTTATGTTTTATCAATTTAAATATTTTGGATCTTTGTTTATTCAAAAATACCAGTTTTTAATTAAATCCAGCTGTAACCAGCAGTGCGCCCAAGAGCTTTGGTCGATCAGTACGGTTTGGTTTTATCTATTACTAACCACACTATCGCCCTTAATTCCGTTTCTATTTTATAAAAAGATTTACTCAACGGCTAAGCGCAGTAAAAACGTTCAAGTGATCAATAGCGCTTTAACAGAAACCTTATTACTTGGAGCGATCGGAATTCTTTTAGCATTTAACGCCAGCCCCAAAATTTGGAATTCAACTTCTAAGTACACAAATATTTTAGCGTCTTATTCTAATGGAACTCTTCAGGCTAAACTTTCACAAAAAGTTGAAATGGCTTCTAAGCGCGCCTTTCAAGGCGACGTTGAAGACACCGAAGAAGTTGAGGTTCTTGAAGACCTGCACGAAGAATAGTTTTTTGGAACAGTTACTTTTTATCACCATTTAAGCCGACAATTTTCGGCACTCTTGTTGCTCTTATGTCTCCCGTTCAAAAAAAGGGGGACACTATGATCCAATTTAAAAGATTTTTGCCTTTATTTGTTGCAGCAGTTACTGCTTTAAGCATGAACGCCGCAGCCAGTTCGGCACCATCTGAGCAAACATCTCAGGTGATTACACGCACAGCAAGCCAAGCTAACCAAGCTACTGCTCGCCTTTCAAAAAACTTATACCGCCAGGAACAAGTACAAGTTCCATACACGGTGCAAGTACCGTATCAAGTTGAAGAACAATACACAGTTCAAGTTCCATACACTGTGCAAGTACCTTATAAAGACTATGTGACGGATTACCGCGATGAATATCGCTGTGAACCGGTGACTCGTTACCGTGACGAACAACGCTGCGAAGATGTCACTCGTTATAGAAATGAACAACGCTGCGAAACTGTGACTGAGTACCGCCGTGAATGTCGCGAACAACAACAATGTCATTTAGTTCCGGGAAATCCTCCTCGTGAACAATGTACAAGTGTTCCTGTTTGCCACGATGTTCCTTACCAACGCCAACAATGCCGTACAGTGCAAGTTCCATATCGTGAACGTGAGTGCCGTACAGTTCAGGTTCCTTACACTGACCAACAATGCGGAAACGTTCGTGTTCCTTACCAACGTGAAGTGACTCGTTACCGTGATGAGACTCGCTACCGCGAAGAAACTCGCACGCGCACTGTGACTAAATATCGTGAAGAACAAAAGTGCTGCAAAACTGAAACACAAACAGTTTTTGACCGCCAATTACAATTTCAGGTTGTCGTTTCTTTCCCACAAGATGCCGTTCTTGTTGGTAACGAATCTGAAACATTAAAAATTACATTAACTTCCGCTCAACCGGGCCAAGTAACTGTTGCGACTGTAAATTCATTATATGGATACAAAGTGATTTCTCAGTCTCAATCTGGTGAAGTGATCAATGTGCAGTTAGGTTTAACACCGCTATTTGATGCTTCAAATGCTGGAACTGGTTCATTAAAAGGCCTACAGGTGGCGTACTTACCACTTTCAGATAAATTTGTTGTAAGCTTTGCTGATGCCATCACGCATTCTAAAGTTTCAACAGTTTCTGAAATTGAAGTTCGCGACTTAGCGACTGATGCTTTAATCGAGCAAGCGCAAGCTACTTTATTAGCGAATGGCAAAATGGGTTTAGTTGTGCAAACTCAGCTTTCTTCACAAGCCAAAATCCGCGCGGTTGTTAAAACAACTCGCGCTGGTGTTGTGGTTACGAATGGTCAATTATCATTCGTAAGCCAAGCTATTTACGATCGCCGCGTTTTAACTTCTGAAGATATTCAGATTTTATCTGATTCTTCGAAAGTTCAGTTAACAGCGCCGAACCAACAAGGCATGAACGCTTACATCAAATTAGTAGATACTACTGAGCAATTTACAGAAGTATCAACTAAGTACGTATTAAGCTTATTCGAAGTGAAAAACGGCAAATTACGCGCCATCAACACACCACAAACTGTAACACGCGAACAAGCGCAAGCAGCTAACGGTGAAGTAACGCTAGCTAAACTATTAGGAAGCAAAGCTTCTTCAATTTTAAAAGCTGGAAGCCAAATCCGCGCACAAGTTGATGTGAAACGCAAAGTGAGCGGTTCAGATCTTAATGATCCGACAGCATTTGCTGTTACAACAGATATTTATATTCAATAGTTTTATTAGGGAATGGAACGCCGGCCCCTCCGGCGATCCAATAAAGCTATTTAATAGAAAACACCTTAATGAGCATCAGGCCTAAAACTTGATGCTCATTTTTTTTGATTAAACTAAAACTTTTTTGATGGCCTTTGCCCAAGATTTTTGACGAGCGGCTAAATCTTTTTTTGAAATCGCTGACGTGAACGAACGATCAATTTTCCAGATTTTATTAATCTCGGCTGTCGAATTCCAAACCCCCGCTCCGATACCAGCTAGGTACGCGACTCCCATTGAAGTTGTTTCGATTTGTTGCGGGCGATCGACTTGTGTTTGCAAATAATCCGCTTGCAACTGCATTAATAAATTATTTGCTGAAGCTCCGCCGTCCACACGTAATTTTTTAATTTTTTTACCTAAATCTTTTTGCATCGATAATAAAATATCGGCGTTTTGTAAGGCCATTGCTTCTAACGTTGCTCGCGCGATGTGAGCTTTTGTTGTTCCACGCGTAAGACCTGTTAATTCACCACGCGCCTCTGGTTTCCAATGAGGAGCACCTAAGCCTGTTAATGCTGGAACAAATTCCACACCATTTGGATTTGGAACTTCGGCGGCTAATTTTTCAACTTCTGAACTTGATTGAATTAACCCTAAACCATCACGTAACCATTGAACGGCAGCGCCACAAATAAAAGCTCCGCCTTCTAGCGCATACTGCACCGGTTGATCTTTGATTTTCCATGCTACTGTTGTCAGGAGATTTGATTTTGATTTTAAAATTTTATTTCCTGAATTCATCAAGATAAAACTTCCAGTACCAAACGTGCACTTACTTTCACCCGCTTGGTAACAAGCCTGACCGAAAAGCGCAGCTTGTTGGTCGCCCGCCACTCCAGAAATCATTGTGCCATCGGCCACAAAACCTGCGTTATGAGTGACTCCGAAAGCTCCTGCTGAAGATTTAATTTCTGGCAAGGCCGAAACCGGAACTTTGAAAAGTTTTAAAAGATCTTTATCCCAAGTTAATGTTTTTAAATTCATTAACATCGTACGAGAAGCATTACTTACATCTGTTGCGAATACTTTTCCTGAGGATAATTTCCACATTAAAAATGTGTCCATATTCCCGAAAGCTAAATCATTATCATTTAAAGCTTTTTTAACAGCGGGAACATTTTCAATCATCCATCGCATTTTGCTGGCTGAAAAATACGGATCTAAAACCAGTCCCGTTTTATCTTTGATTTTCTTTTGCCATTTAGGGCGAAGTTTATTGCACATATCAGTGGTTCTTCTGCACTGCCACACAATCGCGTTATGTAGCACCTCAGAATTCGACTTACGCCACGCCACGACTGTTTCACGTTGGTTTGTAATACCAATCGTTAAAATATCGTGAGGATTTGCTTGAATTTTACCTAAAGCTTTACGCGCTGAATTTGAAACAGATTCCCAGATATCACGCGGGTCATGTTCGACCCAACCAGGTTTTGGATAATGCTGCGGGAAATCCTGATCTGCTGATGCGACCAGACCTCCGCCTTGATCCACTAAGATGACTGTTGAACCGGTTGTTCCTTGATCGATGGCCATGATATATTTTTTCATAGAAATATCATGATCAATTTTTTTAAAAAACCCAACGAAAAAGTATTCAACGTCAAATCACTCGGTGCCGATGATTTGCTGTATAAAGTTTTTCCAAGATTATTTATGGAAATTCTTAAAAAATATTTTCGCGTAGAAGTTGAAGGGGTTGAAAATATTCCAACCAGCGGTCCGATTATTATCGCACCGAACCATTCTGGTTTTACCGCTATGGACGCTATGGTTTTAGCTTATGTGATTCAGGAAAAAACTCAGCGTGTGCCGCGTGTCTTAACGCATCACCTTTGGTTTTTAACTGAGACTACGGCTCTACCCGCGCAAAAACTGGGTTTTTTTGAAGCCACTTTTGAAAACGGCGTAAGTTATTTAAAGAAAAAACAAATGATCGTGATTTTTCCTGAAGGCGAACATGGAAACTTCAAACCTACTTCTAAACGCTACCAGTTACAGGAATTTAAACGCGGTTTTATCCGCATGGCTTTAGCTACTGACGCTACGATTGTGCCTACGGTGATCTTAGGAGCTGAAGAGACCCATATTAATTTGCGCCAGTTGAAATTTTCTAAATTTTTGCGTGGCTTAGTTCTACCACTTCCGTTAAACGTGATTCCACTTCCAGCGAAATGGAAAATCATTTTTGAAAAGCCAGTCAGCTTACCATTCGGCCCCGAAAAAATGGGTGATTCTGAACTTTGTCATGATTTAGCTTTTGAAATTCAAGAAAACTTACAGAAAAAAATTAATACCGAAGTTAAAAAACGCGGATTTGGTTTTATCTAGATATTAGTTACTCGGACAATTTGGTGTATTGAAATTTTTTTGGTACGCACAATCAGGTAAGTCATTACCTATCACTTTAATCATGCGGCTCCAGCTTTGAATAATCATACCTTGAGAAGCATCATCATCACCGCGGCCTACTAACTTCTTAGTTAAACCCGCAGCAATAGCTACCATCAAAACCATGATTAATAAGTATTCGACTACGACTTGCCCGCGTATATTGCGCATACTCTAATTATAGAGCTAAAACGCTCTAAAACGACAGATCAAAATTCTAAATTTAGATTAGTTTTTTCTGAACCGATGAAATTCTTAAGTTGAGTCAGAATATTTTGGTAAATTCCTGCAAATGAATCATCGGCATGAGGGTTAGCAAACCCTAAGATTAGACCTTCTTCCCATAAACGACTCATCAATGAAGACAATTTGTCTCCGTCAAAGGCGATCGCTAAATCTTGGTCTGAAGGGTAAATTAAAATGAAAGCGTGTTTTTTAGTTTTTTCAGACCACTTTTTATATTCAGTCCAAATGGCTAAATCTTGAGTTTGCAGCAAGTGATAGATCTTTAACGCCACTGATTCGTAACTTTGCGAAAAATAAATTCGAAAAGGTCCGTCAAATAGAGCGGTATTAAATACTGGACTATAATATTGCGTCGTTAAAAAAGAAGAATAACTTGCTGCCATATACGTGAGCCTAGAAAGACTAAACTCGAGATACAACTAAAATTTAAGAATCTTAAATTTTACGACGCCACGTGCAATTTAAGCCTAGTTTACCCGACTTAAGTTTTGTTTCCTCGAATGAAAAGCTCATGCTCAGGCATAGCTCCCGCCGAGTAGAAAAAGTCAGTAAGCTCTGCCTCTGTGCTAATAAAGTTAGCTCTTTTTCCGACCGCTAATGACCCTTCTTCTTGATCAATTCCTAACGCTTTGGCCGCATTGATCGTGTACGCCTTAAAAACTTCAGGCAGTGTCATCTTCATTTCTAAACGCGCAAGTAACCCTACTAAGGATAAATCCTGCGTTGGACAAGTTCCAGGATTGTAATCTGTAGCCAAGGCAACTGTGGCTCCGCTATCAATTAATTGGCGCGCTGGTGGATACGCACACTTCATATATAAGTCAGCTGCTGGTAACAAGACCGCCACCGTTTTATTACGCCCGAAATATTCAATAGTTTCATCTGTTAGATTAATAACGTGATCAGCTGACTGCGCACCAAGCTCTAACGCAAGCTCTGCTCCGCCAGATAATGAAAGTTGGTTTGCATGGATTGTCACATCAAAACCTAAACGTTTAGCTGCTGCCAGGTATATGCGTGACTCAGGAACTTCAAAAAAGTTTTTTTCAATGAAGATATCAACGCGGTTTGAAAGTTTCTTCTTTTTTACAACGGGTAAAACTTTTTCAGCCAAGAATTCTAAATACTTTCCGTAAGAATCGTACTCAGGAGGTTTCGCATGCGCCCCTAAAAACGTCGAGACAACACGGGCTCCTTTAACTTTGTTAATAACCTCAAGAACCTTGATTTCGTTTTTAAGATCTAAAGCATAACCTGATTTAATTTCAACGGTTGCCACACCTTGCTTAACGAAGTTATTCACACGCTCTTGCGTAATCGCCAGTAAATCTTTTGCTGAGGCAGCGCGGGTCTTCTTCATTGTCGAAAGAATGCCCCCGCCTTTTTTAGCGATATCTAAATAACTTGTGCCCGTATTGCGTAATTCAAATTCATCAGCGCGTGAACCAGCAAAAAGCGTGTGCGTGTGACACTCGATAAACGCCGGCATGATCTTTTTCTTTTTAAGATCTATTTCTTTTTTAAATTTTTCTTTTTTGGGGATTTTACTTTGCGGACCAATCCAAGAAATTAAACCCTTTTCGATGGTCATCGCCATTTTTGGCGAAGACCCATCGAAATTCTCATTCACTAAACTAAAATTAAAAACCAGATTTTTGCTCACACTGTAGAGCTTCGTATTTTTCGATTAATTTATCAACTAAAGCTTTTGGTGAGTTTTCATTACTAACATCAATTAATTGAGGTTCAGTCATGCCAAAATAGTGAATCCATCTCTTCTTACCTTCGCCCTCGCCCACTAACGAGTAGATTAACTGCTGTAATTTTGATGGCTTATCGCCGGCTTCAGTGCGGCCCGCACGAGGAATACAGTAGTTACGTAACGACGCCGCCACATTATTTTCTTTTAACGCCGGGTAAACCATGTTGCACAGCGCTTGGCTAGACATCATGTGTGTTGAAGCCACTAAATATTTATCTAGAATCTGGCGCGCGTTCATACATAAATTTTGGTGCGTCGGTGATCCTTTTTTAATCCAACGTAAAGTTAAATGTGGAAGCTGCTGGCCTAGCACTTTTGCACGAGCAGCGATTTTCTCATAAGTACCCATGCCTGATTTACCTTTGAATTCAGCCTGAGCAAATTGCCATTCAAATTGCGCTAGTTTTGCACGTGCCTGCTGCATTTGTGTAAACGCATTATTAAAGTGTTGGTCGTTATTGCGAAGTAATTCATAAATAGGACCATCGTTACGTTGCCATTGGTAAGCGGCTTTAATACC
>CAMLRE010000063.1 GCA_946482355.1 uncultured Bdellovibrio sp. | reverse complement strand
CTTTGAGTGCGCCTTCAGCAAACACCGTACGATTTAAAGCATTGTGTTCTAGTTTAATCATTTCACTTTGCGACGCTGCAGTAATGGTATGAATACCAAAAACGCCACCTAAACGATGCCCTACAGCCGGAGCAATCTTTTTACCCACAGCTTTTTCTAAATCTTTGTGTAAAGTCACTGCGGTGCCTGAAGGATTATCTTTTTTCTGTGTGTGGTGAATTTCTTCTAAAGCAAAATCAAAATGTGAAATTGTAGAAAGTGCTTTAATCGCTTGGCGAACTGTCCAAAGACCTACGCTCATGTTTGAAGCCCAAAAGATAGGATTTTTTTTGCTGGTAGCTTCTACTTTAGAAAATTGATTACCTTCAAAACCAGTTGTTCCACTGATCAAAGGTTTCTTCGTTTGTTGAAGTACCGGAAGTAAATCCATTAATCCTTCCGGGCGAGAAAAATCAATCCACACATCAACTTGTTTTAGCGTGTTTGCTGGAACTTTTTTTAAATCAGAATAACTTGAATCAAAATCACCTGTAGGTTTACTGCAAACTTCAACAAAGGCTGAAAAATCACTGTCACTTTTTAGAAGTTGGCGAATCGCCACTCCCATTTTTCCTGTTGAACCAAAAAGACCAAGCTTAATTTTTTTAGCCATTATAATAATCCTAAAGATTGCATTTCAGCTGTGATTTCGGCGTGGAACTTATTATCTAATGTCACAAGCGGTAAACGCATTTCAGGAGATTTGATAATACCTTTTTTATAAAGCATCCATTTCACCGGAATTGGATTAGCTTCGCAGTACATTTGGCCGATTAATTTTAAATATTTTTTAAAATCAGCTTCAGCTTCAGTCACTTTTCCGCTCATCATTAAATCTGTCCAGCGAGAACATTCTTTAGTGATTAAGTTCGACATCACAGAAATAATGCCTTTACCGCCAGACTTTAAAAAGTCGATGTAAGTCGGATCATCACCTGAAAGCATTAAAAAGTTTTTCGGCATACGAGCAATTAACTCTTGATCAAATTTAATATCACCTGTCGCTTCTTTAATACCTAAAATATTTTTTACTTCAGCTAATTCAGCAATAGTATCTACAGTCATGCCTGTGATTGTGCGGCCCGGAACATTGTAAAGAATGACCGGAACTTCAGACTCTTTGGCCACGGCTTTAAAGTGTTCAACTAAACCACGTTGCGGGGGTTTATTGTAATAAGGCACAACTACTAACGCTGCATTGGCCCCAAGCTCAGAAGCTTTTTTTGTCGCTTCAACAGTTTTAGCTGTTGAATTAGAACCAGTTCCTAAAATAATCGGAAAATTAACGCCGGCTTGTGCGCGAACCATAGAAAAGATTTTGCTTACTTCGGCTGAAGTTAAAGTCGGGCTTTCAGCGGTTGTTCCGTTAACAACAAAACCTTTGATGCCGTTATCAAGTTGGTAAGCCACTAACTTTTCTAAAGAGGCGTAATCAACTTCGCCATTTAAAAAAGGTGTAACTAAAGCCGAAATAGCTCCGTTAAAATCAGTTGCTCTTTGTTGCATCGTATTCTCCTAATTGAACTGCAGATCCGGTCATTAAAGGGTTCTGCAAGTCTGAAAGATTCATTTTAAGTAATCCGCCGGGCATTTCAACCAATGTTTCGGTTTGCCCACGTTTGTTTAAGTTATAGTAAGCGGCTGCCATGGCGCCTGTTCCACAGGCTTCTGTGAAATCTTCAACGCCACGTTCGTAAGAAACGGCTTTCATTTTATTGGCCGCTGTATCTAATTGAACAAGAGTCACGTTTGTTCCGCGCGGTTGAAAGTCAGCGTGAAAGCGAAGTTCACGGCAGTAAGATTTTAAATCACGGTATTTAGGGTAATCTGGAATTTCGATCACGATATGTGGAACACCCGTATCGCACCAGAAATATTTCGGGTGTGAAAATTTTTGTACCGCTGTCATTTTAACTTCGAATAATTCTTTATCTAAAATTTTAATATCGATAGCACCGGCAATGGTTTGCAGTTTTAAATGATTGCCTTCGACATGCATCACGTTTTTGGCGTAATAAGCCACACAGCGGGTTGCGTTTCCGCACATTTCCGCCATTGAGCCGTCGTTGTTGTAGAAATCCCATTGTAATCGATGCTGATTTTCATCAAGCCAAGACAGAAAAATAAAACCATCGGTTTTAGTGACTTCACACACACTACGAACAAATTTAGGACGATCAGAAATAGCTTTAGTCTCGGGAGATTCCCAAGTGACTGAAAAAGTATTTCCGGCGCCAGAAAGTTGGTGGGTGTGAATCATAAATTAATTACTTTTCTTTTTCTTTGCAGGAATTGTTTTAAGAGGCTGAACTTTTGTAGGCTGAGAAGTCGTTTCAACTTTTTCTTCAGTTGAAACTAAAGGTTCTTCGGGTAATGGTGGTAAAGGTTTACCTTTAATGCCACAAGAGCTTAAAGATAAAATAAAAGCCAAAGCAAAAATTAATTTCATTCTAAAGTCCTTCTGCAGAAATCAATGTCGAAAAAATATTTACGCGCTACTTCTGCTGAAACCGCTTCACATTTCTTTTTATAAATTGTGACAACGTTTAATAAATTATCGACTGATTCTTCACCGTAAGTGTGACGGTAAAGCTGCGCGCGCATGATCGTGATATCGATGTAATCCGGAGCTATTTGCTGAAGCTTTTCTAAAGACTCTTTAGCGAGTAAATAGTTCTTTGCCAAAATCGAACGGTCAAATTCTAAGATCGCTGATAATAACTGCGCATCGTAAAGTTCTGTTTTGCTATTAGGGTCTAATTGTAAACTGACAAAGTCAGGTTGGGTTTTGTCTAAAGAAAGAATAAGAGGTTTAAGCTCGGGAATATCCAGGGCCGTTGTTTTCATTTTTTCTAAAAACAAAGAATAGCGGCTATTTGATTTATTGTTGGCTTTGGCTTCAGCCCATAAACACATAAACTGTTCAGGGTCGATAGAAAGACATTTTTGCGTGTTTTTTAAAGAAGCTTTAGCTTGGTTTAAATATTGGCTTGAGGCTAATTCAAAAAAATCCTGAGCTTCTGATGACAAAAATGAACTCATCACAACCAGTTTTAATTGAAGAATAGTTTTTTGTAATTCAGGGGCTAAATTAGTACGGCTTAACTCTTGAATGATTTCTAAAGCTTGCGGGCGCTGTTTTAATAATAATAGAGATGTGATTTTCTTTTTGGCCTCTTCGATTTTTAATTCTTGCGCTTTTACCTGAGTTTTAGCCAAAGCATTTTTATTGGGAACAGCTCCCCAAGATGGCGAAATAACGCTAGAAATAAAAAAAGCCGCGACTAGCGCGGCTTTTTCAATAAATTGAAAAGAAATCGACATTAATTCTTTTTAAATGAAGTTAATTCGATTGTCACCTTTCCAAGTGGGCTGTCGCTCATAGACTTAGCCATACCGTTAACTGGAATGTCACGGCCGTTTACCCATTGTTCAGTGATTTGACCGTTATTACCGTTATCTTGGATTTTAATGTACATAGTGCGGAAAGTGCCTGCTGGAACAGTTACTTGCGCTTCTTTTTGGTCGATAACTTCGTAGTTAGAAGCTGGAACTTGTTGTTCTTGGCCATCAACTAACATTCTTTTAGTTTCGCCAGTGTTCATATCGATTAAAGCTTCGATTTTTTGCTTTTGGATCAATAAGTTAACATCTTGAACTAACCAAGCTTCAGTTCTGTCAGCGTTGATTTCGCGTACGAACATTTTCATTGTGCCTGGTAAGAAACCCATAGTGATTTTGTAGTTATTCTCGTCACCAACATTCCATGGTAAACCTTGAGCTACTACATCTTGCATTACTGCTTTTTGGTTAGCGAATAAAACTTCGCCGATTGAGTTAGCTTGCGCTACTGCTGATACAGCTAAAGTAGCTGCGATAATTAAAGACTTAAACATAGATCCTCCTTAAAGTTAAAGTCATGATTCTTTCGATGAATAATCACATCACGAAGGCTCAGCCGATTACAAAAATTTTGTTTGTTTTTATGCACTTGGCTATGATTTTAAGATTTAATTTAAGAATCTGATCTCAAATGTATTGCGTTTTAATAAAAAAGCCCACTTTTTTGGAGCGGGCTTTTTACTTGATTATGAATCTATGAATTGAATCGGTTAAGTTATAGTTAATCTCTGAAATTTAACCTTGGTGACTTGCGACTAATACAGCTCTTGGTTTACTGCCGTTGGCAGGGCCAACGACACCTTCACGTTCAAATACTTCAATTAAACGCGCGGCACGTGGGTAACCTAATTTAAAACGACGTTGAATAAGTGAAGCTGAAATCGCTTTTTGCGTAGCTGCCCATGATAAAATCTCGTCGTATTTTTCATCGTAGTCATCACCACCATCTAAATCGCCACCACCAAATTCAGCGCCTTCACCGTTCATTCCGGCAAAGCTTGATTGTGTAGGGCCACCTTCAAGAGCGCGCATCGCAATTGGATCAAACTCAGGCTCACCTTGATCAGCCCAGAATTTGGCAACGGCATTGATTTCATTTTCTTTTAAGAAAGGGCCATGGTGACGAGTCGATTTATCGGCACCGGCTGAATATAACATATCACCTTGTGATAACAGGCGTTCTGCGCCTGATTCATCTAAGATAATACGAGAATCCATTTTCGAAGCCACGCGGAATGAAATACGTGCTGGAATATTTGTTTTAATTAAACCAGTAACCACATCTTTACGAGGCGATTGCATCGCCAGCATTAAATGCATACCACAGGCACGGGCCATTTGCGCTAAACGCACAATCGCTTGCTCTACGTTTTGTTTATCGACAGCCATTAAATCACCGAACTCTTCGACCGCGATCACGATGTAAGGTTGTGGAGTATAATAGTACTGTTCAAGTTTTAAAATTCCACCTTGGGCTTCGTACTCAGCGTTTACTTTTTCATGTTCAGCGATTTGATCAGCTGTTAAAGCTTCCATTTTTTCGTTGAATTGCTCAATGTTGCGCGCGCCGAACTTAGACATCGATTTATAACGTTTTTCCATCTCTTTAACGGCCCAACGTAACGCGAAGACCGCTTTTTTCGGCTCACGAATCGGTGGCATAATTAAGTGCGGAATATCACTAAACGCTGCAAGGTCAACTTGCTTAGGATCAACTAAGATCATGCGAAGAGTTTTTGGAGAATGTTTAAATAAGAAACCTGTGATCGTAGATACCGTAAATACCGATTTACCAGAACCCGTTGTTCCCGCGATCAGTAAGTGAGGCATTTTACGTAAATCAACGATACGTGGTTCGCCGTTAGTTTGTTTTCCTAAAGCGATCGGAAGTTTAACATCGTCAGACCAGAATCTTTCATCACCTAATAAATCTTTTAAGTAAACTGTTTCACGCGTTGTATTTGAAGTTTCAATACCAACTACGTCACGGCCTGGAATCGGAGCGATAATACGCAGTGATTCAGCCGATAAAGCTAATGATAAGTCATCTGCTAAATCTGACACACGATTTACGCGCACATCAACGTTTGGTTTAAATTCAAACATTGTTACAACAGGCCCTGGTTTAGCCGCTACGATTTGTCCGCCGACACCAAAAGTTTTTAGTTTTTCTAAAGTGATATCAGCTTTTCTGCGAATTTCTTTTTCGTCAATTTTAATACGCATTAAAGGTGGATCTTCTAATAAAGATAACTTCGGCATTGACCAGTTTTCAACTCTGCGGGGAGTTTTAACCGGAGCCACTACTTTACGGCGAGCCGGTGGTTCGTAAGAAGATACCTGAACCGCTTCATCAGAAGATTCATCGGTTTCTTCTTCATCTATTTCTTCTTCGTCGTCTTCATCATCCGCATCAGCGGCATTCATGCCGTTGACTGCGTCTTCATCGATTTCTTGTTCTTCATCGTCTTCTTCTTCGATGAATTTTTCTTTTACTTTTGGTTGAGCGATGAGGTTTTCGGCCACAGAAGATTCAACTTCTTGTTTTTTATTATCAGCTTTTTTCTCTTTAGGTTCTTTAGCTGTGTCTTTAGCTTTTTCTTTTTTCAAAGCTTTAAGTGTTGGCCATTCCCAACCTGACATGAAAGCTGTTTTATCTAATTTGTTCCACCAAGCGAATAATTTTTCTAACGGGCGTTCAGCAGCTTCTTGAATACTGAATTCAAAATAAAATACAAAAAGCACTAACGACATTGTCCAAAGAAAAATTTGTGCGCCGATAGAATTTAAGATTTTAATAAATCCCATCGAAATACCAAGACCCACTAAGCCGCCCGGATAAATCTGGCCATCAAACATTTTTGTGTTCGGCATATAGATCGTAACTAGCGCAGCTGTAAAGGCGATAAGGGCTACAGCTAATAAGTGACGGGCATCTTTAAACTGAATTTTTTCTCCGCGAAAACTTTCGATGGCTGCGTGAAAAAGACCTGCAATACCCACCCAGATAGTGACTCCGAAAGCTTGATATAAAAGATCGGCTACAAAGCTTCCTAAGATTCCGCAGTAATTTAGGGTAATCAAACCTTGCCCGGTCGAATTAAATGAAGGGTCTTTGGGGTTATAGCTCATTAATGCTAGGGCTAAAAACAAACCCAGGCCTAAAAAACCGATGGCGCGCACGTCTTGTTGGAATCTCTTGAAGAATGAATTCATAGTCCTTTTAGTGTAAATTCTATAAAGACTTGCCGCAAAGCCCCTGAAGTCTAGTCGTGCTTTATCCTTTAAAGCTATTCCTTGAGGGCTATCCAAAAGGCTGGTACTAAATAGCCTCTTTTATGCAGTTAAAGATCAATGAAATTTTTTACTCAATCCAAGGGGAAACCAGCTACGCCGGGCTTCCTACGGTTTTTATCAGAACGACCGCCTGTAACCTTCGTTGTACGTATTGCGATACCAAGTATTCGTATTATGAGGGCGAATATATGTCGTTTGAAAAAATTTTAGAGATCGTCAAGGGCTATGGCGCCGAATATATATGTATTACCGGCGGAGAACCCCTATTGCAGAAGGATATCCACAAACTAATCCACATTTTGTGTGATGCGGGATACAAAGTTTCGTTAGAAACCAGCGGCTCAAAATCAATTAAAGAGGTCGATCCGCGCGTTAAAGTTATTTTAGATGTAAAGACTCCAAACTCTGGAGCAGCAAATAGTTTTCTATTGGAAAACATCGATTTCTCGAATGAAACTACAGAATATAAGTTTGTAATTTGTGACCAAGAAGATTTGGACTGGTCAGAAAATTTTTGCCGTCAACATGATTTATCAAAAAAATTTACAGTGCTTTTTAGCCCTTCCCACGGCCAAGTATCTGAACAGTGGTTAGCCGAAAGAATTTTGCAAAAAAAGTTAAAAGTTAGGTTGCATTTGCAGCAACATAAGTATATTTGGTTACCCACAACTCGCGGTGTTTAGAAAAACATCATTAATTTAAAACCTACGGTATCTGTATCTATATGTAAGGTGCATATAGATAGACTTACTGTTACTAAATCAGCGTAAAGCTGCTACACGGACTACAACGAAAGAGGGAGTTCCATGACGCCAAATCTGAACAATTCAGAAAACCTTTTTGTCGCAAATCTTCAACAAGTTTCTTTAGAGAAATTAGTAAAAAGCAAACTTGAAGTATTATTCCAACAACAAAAAGAAGCACAAGTTGAGTTAAACGGTTTATACAATATCGTTTTAGAACAAGTTGAGCGTCCATTAATCGAACTAGCTCTTAAAGCATACAACGGTAACCAAGTAAAAACGGCGTTAATGTTAGGTATCAACCGTAACACTCTTAAGAAAAAAATCGACAACTACAAATTAAAACCTAAAAAAGGTGCTGCTGCTCAAGTAGCTACTGGCATGGTAGTTCCTCAAACTATCGAAACTGCGCCAGTTTTAACTCAGTAATCATTTACTGATTTAAAAAATTCTCATTCAAATTAAAATTTGATACGAAACATTAGACATCGACAGACCTAAAGTCCTCGATGTCTAATAGTTTTAGGGGTCTTAAAGAGGGGAAAATTTAAGATGCAAATGGATCGCAACTCATTCAAAAAACAACCAGAACAACTTATTAATAAAGTTCCACCTCAACATCTTGAGGCTGAATTCTCTGTTCTTGGTGGCTTGATGTTAGATAGTGAAGCCCTAGATGAAGTTGCCGATATCATTATTTACACTGACTTCTACAATCCCGCTCACCAAATTATTTATCAAACAATCTTAGATCTAAATCAAAAGGCGCAGCCGATTGACTTAGTCACTGTAACGAATGCGTTAATTGCCAAAAATCAATTAGAGCAAGTTGGTGGGTCACAGTATTTACTTAGCTTATTAGAAAAAGTTGTTTCATCGGCTAACATTGAAGCCCATGCAAAAATCATCAAAGAAAAATCTCTTTTACGTAAATTGATTAACACATCAACGCACTTTATCGAAAAATCTTTCGGTAATGATTTTGATTCAGTTGAATCATTAATCGATTTTGCAGAAGCTGAAATTTTAAAAGTGGGTGAAGACAACGCTTCGGGTGGTCTAACAAGCTCGAACGAAATCGTTACTGCTTCGATTAAAAAAATCGAAGAGTTATACCAACGTAAATTAGATGTAACCGGTGTTCCGACTGGTTTTACTGAATTAGATAAAATGACTGCCGGGTTTCATCCGGGCGAGTTAATCATTATTGCTGCCCGTCCATCGATGGGTAAAACCGCTTTCTCTCTGAACGTAGCTTCGCACATGGCGCTGCGTGCAGGTAAATCGGTCGCCTACTTCTCGGTCGAGATGGGTAAAGAATCGTTAA
>CAMLRE010000062.1 GCA_946482355.1 uncultured Bdellovibrio sp. | reverse complement strand
TTGCTTAAATCCCAACTTAGTTCAGTTTTGATTTAATCACTTCGCTAATTGTTTTGCCGTCAGCAGTTCCAGCAGTTTTAGCTTGAACAGCTTTCATCACAGTGCCCATATCTTTGATCGATGAAGCGCCTGTTTCTTTAATTACGTCAGCAACAACTTGTTCAATTTGTTCACGAGACATTTGAGCCGGTAAGTAAACTTCCATCACTTTTAACTCAGCTGTTTCAGCGTCAACTAAATCAGTACGACCTGCAGTTGCGAATTGGTCGATAGATTCTTTACGTTGTTTAACTAATTTTTTTAAAACAGCCATAACATCGTCAGCTGTTAACGGATTCGGACGAGAGTCGATTTCTTTTTGCTTAATCGCTGCATGTAAAAAACGAAGAGTGTTTAATTTTACTGAATCTTTGGCAATCATTGCAGCTTTGATATCAGCCATGATTTGATCTTTAAGTTCCATGAGTCTACTCCCTTAAATAATTTGAATTTGAAATAAAAAGAGCTCTTAAGAAATGAATCCCTAAGAGCTCTATAAGCTTGTAATAAAATTACGAACTAGTCGCGGTCTCTGAAACCACCACGAGTTTTTTTCGTAGCGCGTTTACGAGCAGCGATAGATTTTTTCTTAGCAGATACGCTTGGTTTTTCGAAGTGTTCACGTTTTTTAACTTCTGAAAGGATACCAGCTTTCTCACAAGACTTTTTGAACTTTCTGAATGCTGATTCGAAAGATTCACCGTCTCTGATTTTAACTAATGCCATAAGATATTCACCTGCCTTCCGCTGTGGATTTTTTGAAGCTGTATTTGTACAAATTCAAAATGAATAGAAAGTATTAACAACCGAGGACTGTATTTACACTTAATGACTGGCTGCAGCAAGACCATTTAGTTAAATATTTCAAGCTTTTATACTAAGACTGAGCCCGTAGATGGATCAATTCACCGAACAAGACCATAAATTCATGCAATTAGCCTTTAAATTGGCCAAAAACGCCCAATTAAAAGGCGAAGTACCGATCGGCGCCGTAGTGGTCGATGCTGAAGGCAAGGTCATCGGAAAATCCGGAAACAAGCGCGAACAACTAAATACTGTTTTAGGCCACGCCGAACTAGTAGCCCTTCACAGAGCCTGCAAAACCAAAAACTCATGGCGCTTAGTCGATTGCACCCTCTATGTAACTCTTGAACCGTGCTACATGTGCGCGGGAGCCTTAGTGCAATCAAGAATCAAACGCGTTGTCTTCGCCACCCACGACCCAAAAGCCGGAGCCATGGGCTCACTCGAAGATTTATCAAAACACCCAAAACTAAATCACAGATTCACAGCCGAAAACGGACTCATGCAACACGAATGCAGTGATTTACTGAAGACCTTCTTCAAACAAAAACGCTCAGAAAAAAAATAACTTTCAAATAAGTTCAGTCTGCACGCGAGGCTAAAAATATTTAATACCTCTAAAGCCTCAAACAGCGGGGGTGTCACAAGCTTGCATTCGCAACCTTGCGCCCACCTCCGAACTACGTTTTAGAGGCATTAAATATTTTTAGATCTTCGATTGTAGAGAGAATAGAGAATTTGAAAGATTAGAATTTTTTTCTTCCTTCAAAAACGAGTTCGGGCTTGGCGCGGCTTTGCGAACGCAAAGGCGTGACAAACGGATTGTCTGAGGCTTTTGAAGGGAGAAAAAAATTTTCCCCGTTCGAAGCCTTATTTGATCGTTGCGCCTAAGCCGAATTTCTGCGGAGCCGAGTTGTATCTAGCCTGAGCCGCAGGTAACCAAGCGGTTAAGTTTCCACGGCGGCGTTCATCAGACGGATGTGTTGATAAAATTTCTGGTGGTTTTCCGCCGCCAGCAGCCCCCATGCGCTCCCATAATTTGATAGATTCACTGGGCTCATAGCCTGCGTCGGCCATATAAATCTGACCTTCTTTATCAGCGGCAGATTCATCTTCACGAGAGAATTTCATATCAAAGAATGCCACAGCAAAACCGCCGGCAATTCCTCCAAGTTGAGCCCACTTTTTACAAGAATCGGTTTTACATAAAAGTTCGCCAGCTAAAACAGTTCCCACACCGACAACTGCACCAATCATATTGCTTTGTTTTGCGCGCGCATAGTGAGCTAAACCATGTTTTAAAGTCGCATGCGCTACTTCATGGCCCATAACGGCCGCAAGAGCGGCTTCAGTTTTTACGACAGGCATAATTCCTGTGTAAACGGCCATTTTACCGCCAGGCATACACCACGCATTAACTTCAGGGCTATCGATTAAAACGACTTCCCAGTTATAGGGTTTACCTGAAGCTAAAGCGATACGTTTAGCCACGCGGTTAACCATCGCGGTCCATTCTTGGTTTGTTGAAATTTTAGATTTAGCTTTTACTTCAGCGTAAGCTTTGGCAGCTTCGACGTTAATATCATCTTCACTGATGCCCGCAGATTCCGGGTTAGTTTTACAGCTTACAATTAAAAAAGAGAACGCGATAAGAAGTAGTTTTGTAGTTTTCATGGCTACAATACTAACTAGTTTTTCGCTACGAGATCAACCCTGATTGACCCGTAGCAAATAGCCCCGGATTACGAGGCTACAGTTTATAATCTAATCGGTAACCGAAGCTTGGTACCGCTGTGATAATGCCCTGAAATCCTTCAATTTTCTTTTTCAAGTAATTGATCTGAGAATCTACGTTTCGCGGTGTTACTTCGAAGTGACCCCACACTTCTTCCATAAAAGTGCTGCGGGATACCAGATGATTCTGGTTTTCGATCAACAGTTTCAGAATTTCGAACTGCTTCGGAGTTAATGTAATTTCACGCTCATTCACATACACCAGACGTGAATTCAGATTCATTTTTAAATTACCTACAGCTAACGTCGACGCATTCACATTTGCAATCACCGCATTGTTATCGATCGGCGGTTTAACTGTGTAGCCTTGGATTCTTTTTTTAAGTCTTAAGATTAATTCTTTAGGGTGAAAAGGTTTGGCAATAAAGTCATCGCCACCTAACTCTAAAGTTTCTACGCGCTCGTCTTCCGTCGCTACTCCAGACATAAAGATAATTGGAATATCTTTAGTAGCCGGGTTTTCTTTTAACGTCTTACAAAGCTCAGCGCCGTTTATACGTGGCATTTGATAATCCATTAAAACGATGTTTGGCTTAAAATCTAAAATAAGGTCTAAAGCTGAATGCGATTCAGAAGTGGCTTTGCACTCGAAATAAGGACTAAGAATTTCTGAGATCACTGAGCAGCTATCCACTAGATCATCTATGATGACGACTTTATTCATTTATTAGGCCCCTTTATACTTCATGGTTTTGACATCCAATATCTTTTTAATCGCATCCCGCTTATCACCTTGAATCTCAATGCAGCCCCTATTTCCCTCGATGAAATAACTTCCACCGACACCGCATTTAGCTTTCAATTCTTTTGTTAAATCTTTTAGGAATGGATCGTAGGCCGGTAATTGATCTAAGACAGTAACCGTCTTGCCACCGCGACCGTTCTTCTCGATTCGAAAAACGACCACAAATTTTTTATCAGCGACGAGGGCTTTTTGTTGGGCTTCGAAAGCTTGTCTTTCGTTTTCTCCCGACATGATCGCCTGATCTTTCGGATCATCGCTGTAGACTAAGACGCGGTTTTTATTATCCAGATTACGTTCCTCATTCCGCATAACGAACTCTCGCTCGTTAAGATTAATATTACACTATTTTGTCAAATAGCTATGCGAAAAAATGAAAATTCGTAAATCCGAATCTTCTTGAAACGATATTGTTAAGAAAACTTAACTTCCCGATTCTTTGTGAGACGGCTCAGCTTGAGAATTCGATTTTTCCGATAAGCTGTGCTTTGTATATTCTTTGCCGTCGAATCTGAAAAGCTGCGGCTCGTTATCCATAACTGTAATTATATTTACCGGACGCTTCCACAGTTTGTTTAAGTTTTTCATTGTGGCGTCCATATAATTAGGCTGCAGATCTAAACCTTCGTGAACATGGCGAAGTAACAACTCCCCCCTGTTTTCGAAATTTGCGTTTTCGATTTTAATGATCGGTTGGCCAAAATTAGCGAGCTGGAACAGGAGCTGAGCCTTAATTGCTTTAAAGTCACGCGTATCGACTTCAAATTTGCCCGTTTCCTTATTCATTTTGTAAACAAACATTTTATTACGAACACAGAAGTCCTCTGTTAAAAACTCGTCAATAAATGTAACGTCATTATAAAGCTTACGAACCTCAAAGATCTTCTCGCGCCCTAAATTGAGCTTACGATCCCAATTTTTCCGTTCTTTAACATCGTCACATTCATCCCACTCGCGACCAAATTTTCCTTTATTCCATCTTTCTTCGATGTCTCTCATCAACTCGATGCCTACTTTATAGGGGTTATACCCCCCCATTTTCATAAACATGGTTCCGGCATGGTGGTCGGCAAAGTCGATAATTTCTGAGTCATTAAGAATATATTTAGTCATAATGTGCGAATGCCAGTAAGAAGCCCAGCCTTCGTTCATGGTTTTAGTCATTCCTTGCGGAGCAAAATAGTAAGCTTCATCTTTCACAATCGATAAAACATCCTGTTGCCACTCTTCTAAGGGGGCATAATGGATTAAAAATGTTAAGATATCGCGAACCGGGTCTGCCGGAAACTGCGCTTTATCTTGAAGCTTTTGCATTTGGTCTTTTTTAAACTCTTCAACCACATCTGGCGGGTTGATATAGTTTTTCATATAAGACTTTTCAACCTGGAACACAAAATCAGCTTCACGCACCTGAGGTTTTTTTTCGGTAAATTGCGTTGGCCCGTTTAAAATTGAATAACGGTCGATTAAATTTTCCAAACTTAGACAAGTATCAATAAAGCGTTCAACTTCTTCATAACCATAACGATCGATGTAGCGGCGAATGCGGGTTGCATGGTTTGCCATCTGATCCATCATTTTACGGTTGGTTTTTGAAAACCAGATATTGTTCTTGAAAAAATCACAGTGACCATACACGTGCGCCATCACAAGTTTTTGGTCCATCATGGAATTTCCTTCCATCAGGTACGCGTAACAAGGGTCAGTGTTAATCACCATTTCATAGATTTTAGATAAACCATATTCGTAAGATTTTGAAAGTTGTTCGTACTCCATACCGAATTTCCAGTGTGGATAACGTACGGGAAAACCGCCGTAGCTTGCGAATTGGCTGATTTGATCGTAGCTGATCAGTTCGAAAATAGTTTCAAAACAATCAAGGCCGACGTTTTTAGCGACTTGGCAGATCTTTTTTCTTTCTGTTTCAAGTTCTAGAGTTAAATTTGCCATCGGTGGCCTCCAAAAGGTGCTACTTACCTTTTCCTAAGAAATCTTTGATTGAGTCTAAAATTTTATCGCGCGATTCGATTTGGCTTAAAGTCACCTGTTCGTCTTCGCCGAATTCTTTTTGCAGGTCTTTTAAAAACTGACCTGAACCGTATTTACTTTCAACCTGACCGTATGAAAACACATTCACGCGCGGTAAAAAGTATTCTTTGATCAGTTGAATACATAATCTTGTGTCTTCCCCTGACCAGTTATCACCATCCGAAAAATGAAACGGATAAATATTCCATTCATCCGCCGGGTATTCAGCATCAATAATCTGTTGGCACATTTTGTACGCCGAACTGATGAGCGTTCCGCCCGATTCAGAAGTTTTAAAGAAAGTGTCTTCATCAACTTCTTTAGCCGCAGCATCGTGAATGATGAATCTTGTATCTAAGCCTTTGTAATGTTTCTTTAACCAGGTGTTGATCCAAAAAGATTCTAAACGAACGATCTCTTTTTGTTCTTCACCCATTGAACCCGACACGTCCATCATGTAAATCACCACAGCTTTGGTGTGCGGCTTCTGCGTTTTTTTGATCGTGCGGTACTGGTAATCTGAACGAATCGGCACAATCACCGGATCATTCGGGTTATATGTTCCTGAAGAAATATAACGGGCTAAAGCTTTTTTATAAGTTTGTTTAAATTTACGTAAGCCTTCTGGTCCAACTGGCGCAATACCTGAGTAACGCGTTTTTTCAGTCACTAAATTCGCAGTGCCTTTTGGTAAAATGCGCGGAAGTTGCAACTTTTCACCTAAGATTTCGGCTAATTCTTCTAAAGAAATCTCAACCTCAAGCATGTGCTCGCCGGGATTTTCGCCAGCTTCGCCTTTGCCAGAGCCTTGTTGGCCTTGGCCCTGTTGAGGTTGGCCATCGCCGTCACCTTCACCCTGGCCTACGCCTTGTTGATCTTGTTTAGGACCGTAACGAAACGTAGGGATATCGATACGTGGAAGCGGAATTTTTACGAATTCCTCTTCGCGTTTACCAATCAGCTCGCCATTCGTGACATATTTCTTAAAGTCATCGCGAACTTTGCCTTTAATAATATTTTTAAACCGGTTCTGGTCTTCACGAATTGGCACGCTACGCTCCTTGTGTTGATCTGCCTCCGGCAGACCCTATCCTAAAGGAACGACCTCGCGGTCGTTCTCAAACTTCGAACGATTATTGTTTCTTCACATCTCCGCGCGCGAAGATGCTGGCTACGTAATGTAATACATCGGTTGCAGAAATTTCGTCGTATCCGAAGTCTTTAATAAGACGTGATTTAACGATTTCGATTTTTTCCTGCGTGTCTTTATCTGTTACCGAACTTACTAAAGACGTAAGCTTAATACTGTCTTTTTGATCTTCGAAAAGTTTTAATTCTAAAGCTTTGTGAAGACGTTCGTTCATTTTGTAGTTAAATTTCTTACCATCTAATGACAATGCCCCGATGTAATTCATGATCTCGCGGCGGAAGTCGTCTTTGCGTGATTCAGGAATTTCGATCTTTTCCTCAATCGCGCGCATTAAACGCTCATCTGGATCGTCATCCTGCCCCGTGAACTGGTTACGCACTTTTTCTTTTTGCGTATAAGCTTTAACGTTATCAATATAATTAGCGCATAAACGCTGTAATGCACCTTCATCGGCACTGATCGCACGTTGAACTTCACCTTTGATAATTTCTTCGTACTCTTGTTTAACTACACTTAATAATTCGCGGTACTCTTGCTTGCGCTCTTCGTCTGAAATTAACGAATGATGTTTTAAACCACTTTCTAATTCATTCATCACCATGAACGGGTTCACAGAACCTTTATTCATCTGCTGAGCCATTACAAGCGCATTTGATAATTTATCCTGAATATAACGAGGAGAAATACCATCTAAACCTTCACGTAAAGTTTCTTTACGTAACTCTTTAACGTTATCTTCAGTGTAATTCGCTAATGTTTTACCGTTATATAATTTTAGTTTTTGTAAACGGGTTAGATTTGCTTTTTTAGGTTTTTCTAAACGAGTTAGAATCGCCCACATTGCCGCCATTTCAATCGTGTGCGGTGCAATTGAAATTCCGCGTAATTTTTGTGAATTGAAATCTTTTTTATAGATATTCACTTCTTGTTTTAAGCGCGTGATATACGGAATATCCACTTTCACCGTACGATCGCGTAAGGCCTCCATGAATTCGTTATCTTGTAATCTTCTGTACTCAGGCTCATTCGTGTGACCAATGATCACTTCATCAATATAAGTCTGAGCGAATTTTTTAGGTTTAATTCTATGCTCTTGTGAGGCTCCTAATAAATCGTATAAGAACGCCACATCAAGTTTTAAAACCTCGACAAATTCAATCATCCCGCGGTTAGCTACGTTAAACTCACCATCGAAGTTAAATGCCCGTGGATCTGAATCAGAACCGTATTCAGCAATTTTACGGTAGTTGATATCGCCGGTTAACTCTGTTGAATCCTGATTTTTTTCATCTTTCGGCTGGAAAGTACCAATACCTACACGGTCAGCTTCAGAAATAAACATACGTTTTACACGCACGTGATTTAATACTTTCATTAAATCACCTTCGTAGTAATCCATTAAGCCTTTAAAGATAAAACGCGATGGAGGGCAAAGTTCGCCCGTGATTTTCACACGGTAATCACCGTCTTGCGAACGGTTGATTTCATCAGCCACCGCTTGGCGCATATCATCTGGAATTAACCATAGCGGTTCTTCATTCATCGGCGTATGATAAACTTTAACGTCTTTTCCTAATAAGTGTTGGATTTTAGAATCTTCAATCACCCATTCAAAAGTAAATAGTGCGCCTTGATCGGTTCTAGAATAATCTTCTAAACCTTTTTTTAAGATACGGCAGATCGAAGATTTTGCCGAACCCACCGGGCCGTGAAGTAAAATAACACGTTTTTCAGTTCCGTATCCTAAAGAGGCTGCCTTTAAGATATTAACGAATTTCATTAATTGAACATCTAAACCGAAGATCGCATCTTTACCGTTATTTTGTTTATCATCGAAAAATTTATAACGGATAACATGCTTTTTAAAATCAACATACTCTTCCGTACCGGCTTCCATGATCATGTCATACATACGCTGGTAAGAATTTCTAGCTAACTTAGGATTCTTCTTCACTAGCTCTAGATACTCATTAAAAGTACCTGTCCAATGCATAGCTGTTTTCTTGTTGCTGCCCTGTTGGTGCTTTTCAACGATAGAGCGAAGATTGATAGAAGACGACATAGTGATTCTCCTCCATAAGTGCCCCACTTTGAGAAAAAGTGAGGGCTTCTTACTTAGATTATGCCTCTTGTTATTTCGGTTAGCGAAGTAAAATTATTTTATAGTGATTAGACGATATTCTTCTGGCTTATTCAGGACAAAGGTCTCGTTATAAGACTTATTATGTTTCCTAATAGCTTTATACAACCAAACGAACTTTAAATTTGCATTTTCTATAGTGAT
>CAMLRE010000061.1 GCA_946482355.1 uncultured Bdellovibrio sp. | reverse complement strand
ATGAAAAATACGAATTTTTAGAAAATGTTCGTATTCAAGCTTCAGACCAAATCCAACCCGGTGGCTGTATTGTTGAAACGAATTATGGTGCCATTGATGCACGTATTGAAGAGCGTTTCAAAAAAGTATGGACTGAATTATCAGCGGCAATTCCAAAAGTTAAAGACATAGTAGAATCATCAGACGATGACGGGACATAATCCGCGTGAAACTTAATTTTGAGAAATACGAAGAAATTATCAAGAACTGTCACTTAACCGAAGATAGCGGTAAGGTGACAGAAGTTACTGGCCTTTTAATTAAAGGTTATCTTCCGGGGGCTTCTGTAGGAAGTATCTGCAGTATTGAAACACCTCATTCAACAAAGCCGTTATTAGCTGAAGTTGTAGGTTTTAAAGACCGTCAGGTTTTAATGATGGCTTTAAATGAAATGCGCGGCGTTTCGTTAGGTTGTAAAATTACCCTTTCTCGTTCGGTGGCTACAGTCAGAGTCAGCGACGAGCTTTTAGGCCGCGTTGTTGATGGTATGGGCTTACCGATCGATGAAAAATCTTCGATTGAAAATTTTAAAGAATTTCCGTTATACGCTGATGTGGTAAATCCACTTCACCGTGAACCAATTCGTGAATCATTAGATGTGGGCGTACGTGCAATTAATGCGACACTGACTGCAGGCCGTGGTCAGCGTGTGGCGATTATGGCCGGTTCTGGTGTGGGTAAATCAGTGCTTATGGGCATGATGGCTAAAAACACAGAAGCCGATGTGAACGTGATTGCCTTAATCGGTGAGCGGGGCCGTGAGGTGCGTGAATTTATCGAGCACGAACTTGGTGAATCAGGCATGAAAAAAACCGTAGTGGTTTGTGTAACATCAGATCAATCACCACTATTACGTATGCGTGGCGCTTATGTGGCTACAGCGATTGCTGAATACTTTGCAAAAAATAATAAAAACGTATTACTTGTCATGGATTCAGTAACTCGTTTTGCTATGGCCATGCGTGAAATCGGCTTATCTATCGGCGAGCCACCTACAACACGTGGTTACACGCCAAGTGTATTTTCAACCTTACCAAAATTATTAGAGCGTGCTGGAAATTTTGATGGTGCAGGCTCGATCACTGGTTTCTATACAACACTAGTTGATGGTGATGATATGAATGATCCTATCGGGGACTGTGTGCGTTCTATCGTAGATGGTCACATCGTATTAAGCCGTCAGTTGGCACAAAAAGGTCACTATCCAGCAATTGATATTTTACAAAGTGCAAGCCGTGTGATGAAGCAGGTAACAACACCGGATCACGCACGTATGGCGATTAAGATTCGTGAATTACTAGCTACTTATAAGGATGCCGAAGATCTAATTAATATTGGTGCTTACAAATCAGGAGCCAATCCAAAGATTGATAAAGCGGTAAAATTAATTGACCCAATTAATGAATTTCTAAAACAGAAGACGGATGATTCTGCGAACATGACCCAATGTCTACGAATCATGCAACAAATCACCGCAGGCGCGTAGTTAGATTGCCGCGAGCTACTTAGTAGCACTAAGGACAACCAAAGGTTGGCCCTTTAGAAAAAAGGTCAGCAGGATGCTGATCAAAACAAACACAGGATGTTATGCCAAAGTTCAAATTTCCCATGCAAAAAGTTCTCGATCACCGTCAGATCAAGATGGATTTGGCGCGCAAAGAGTATTTGGAAGCACAAGCGTTCCTGGCTGATGAACAAAAAAAATTACAAGAAATGATCGATGTAAAAAATCGTTCACTGACTCAAAGATCAAGCCTGGCGGGCCAGACAACGGGATGGCAAGAACAGGTTAATCAGATTAACCATTTTCTAACTCTTCAAGACCTCCGCATAGCCCAGCAGAACGAACGTCTGTTAAAAATCGAAAAAGTAGTCGAGTCCAGACGCGAAATTTTGAAAGATGCCTTAACAGAGGTTAAGATAATGGAAAGGCTTAAAGAGAAAAAGAAAGCCGATTTCTTACAAGAAGTAAGAGAAAAAGAAGCTAAAGAGTTAGATGAAATTGCATCTACTCGTTTTGTTAGGACGACAAAAGCATGAAGAGAAGCGGTTACGATCAGTTTTTTAAAGAAGCTAAGAAAAATGCGCAGGCGCAAGCTCCTGTTAAATCTATTTCCGCAGCTAAGCTTCGTGAAAACATGCAGCAAAAAAAATCTAAAAAGTCGTCTCGTAAATTTCCAGCGATGCAGTTTGTGTTGTTTGTGATTTGTGGTTTAGGTTTATTTTTAGCCATCGAAAATTTTGATAAAATTGAATCTACATTACAAAAAGTTGAAATCGGTTTAGGTGTTGCCCAAGCTGAAACAACGCCTGCTTCAGCCACAGTGGCTCCAGGTGAAGCAGCTCCTACGGTTGCAGCCGGTGCTGTTTCTGGTTCAACGACAGCTTCAGGAACAGTTCGTGCTGAAGCTGAAGATGATTCTGATTATATTTATAAATTATCTGAGCGTAAAAAAGTTTTAGATGCCAGAGAAGAAGAATTAAATAAAAAAGCGGCAGAAATCGAAGCCCAAAAAGCCGTGATCGAGAAAAAATTAGTAGAACTTGAAGAATACCGAACAAAAATTTCTACGATGCTTCAAGACCGTATTAAATCAGATGATTCAAAAGTTGAAACTCTTGTTCAGGTTTATACAAACATGAAACCGGGCCAAGCTGCTAAGATTTTTGAAACAATGGATGAAGACTTAGTGATTGATATCTTAAGCCGCATGAAAAAGAAAAGTGCAGCTGAGATCTTAAATTTAATTAAAACAGAAAAAGCTCAGGCTTTTGCAGAACGCTACGCTGGATACCGAGTGCCAACAAGCATTCCTAAACCAGCAGAAAAAGAAGCGCCCGCTGCAGAACCAGAGGTTAAACCATAACGCGCGAAGGAGGATAGTGGTCAAAGACTTGATACGTGTCGGCCCCCCACAGGGTTCGATAAACGATCTTGATCTTGGTGTTCCGAAAGAGTTCGACAAAGATATCCGCAAGGATTTCGAAAAAGAACTTAAGATGGCAAAAGACAAAGGACAAAAATCCGACACGAAAGAAAGTCGGAACGATGTCAAAGCCGAGAAGGAAAAACCAAGTAGAGATTTAGATCAGGTTTCTAAAAAGTCATCTGGGGGAATTAAAAAGAAGATGGCTCGAGCAAAGGATGATGATGATTCCGATGCAGAAAAACCTGAAAAGGATGCGAAGGCAGAAATAAAAGTTCAGCCGCAAGCGATTGAAGAAAAGATTTCAAAGGTCATGGTCTCAGACGAGGGTGAAGTTGAAATCGCAGATTCCGAAGAAAATCTGCCCTTAGTTGCTCCTGAACAAGCCAACATCCAAAACATGCAAGCGCAATTGTTAGCTGCTCAATTAGCAGCGACAGGCACAGCTATGCCAGCTTCTGAACAACAGCAAGCAGCGGCAGCGCAAATGCCTATCGCGGCTCAAGGTGAGGCTGCGCAACAACAGTCGTTTCAGTACCTGACTAATACTGAACAGGCGTTGTTAGCAGATATTAACGGCGAACAAGCTTTAGCAAATCCAGAAATGGCATTGGCTAATGGCGAAGTGCCTGCAAATGCAGAGACAACAACAGAATTACAATTACAAAACGCTGCAACAGCTGAAGCGACATCTCAAATGCCTGGACAGGATGTTCAAGCTAAAGAAGAAAAACAAGCTACAGCTCTTGAAAGCAAAGTTTTCGATATTCTAAGTAAAGAAAATGCTAAACCGGGGTTAGATCAGAAATTGGTGCAACAGGAAGTTTCACCGAAAGCTGAACAAACCCAAGCGTTAAATCAAACAAACGCTGTGTTAGCAAAATCTTCAGCTGAGAATGACCAACGCCGACAAGGTGAAAACAAACACCAAAGCTCAGGTGGTGGTGAATCGCAATCACAAAGCTTGCCAAAGTTTGATGCTTCAAACGATTTAGCAGCCCAAGTGCAAGCTCTTCACACCGGCCAACGCAGCTTCCAGTCACATCTGGGAGCCGCAGCGGGAGCAAGTGCGACGGCTAAGCCTGAAGCGGGCACAGATGCTGTTAAAGACGAAAATATTCGCGAGATCATGAATCAAGCGAAGTATTTAGTCACTAAAGGCGGCGGTGAAATGACAGTCAGAATGACGCCTGAGGGTATGGGAGAAGTTCAGTTAAAAGTAGCCTTAGAAAACGGTAAAATTAACATTGAAATGAACTCGCAGGACAAGTCGGTCAAAAAATTGATCGAAGACAGTCTTTCTGATCTTAAGTCTAGTCTAGCTAGTCACCAAATGCGCGTAGAACATGTTAAGATTAACAATGTAACTGCGGTTGATACGAACAACCAGTCTCAGTTCCAGTCTGATGCAAACTCGTCAAATTCGAGTTTTCAAAACAGACAACAGCAAGAAATGAATTTTCAAAACTTTGCAAATTCAAATTCTGGCCGTGGTGGATACCAACAAGAGCGTGGATCAAGTTCATATCAAACAGTTCAGGCACCTACTGTTAAACCAGTTGCAAAAGCAAATGCTTATGTAGCGGCTAACAAAGGTTCAAGCATTAACATGGTTGCGTAAGAAGGAGTTTAAACATGGATGTAAAAGCAGGAACAAAAACATGGAGAGACCCACAAGCCGGAGTAGAACCTGATTTAAAATCTCAGGGCACTGCCCGTACTCTTACGCAAGGTGAAAAAGAAGCTTTAGGAACTGAAAACCTAGGTGAGGCGTTAAATAAAATAGCTGATCCGAATTATATTGATCCTTCAAAAAAAGTTCGTGGTGTTGGTAGCAATGCTATGGATAAAGATGCTTTCTTTAAATTAATGATTGCACAACTTAAACATCAAGATCCTTCGAATCCGCTTAAGAATCACGAGATGGCAGCACAGCTTGCACAATTCTCTGGTTTAGAGCAGATGACAAATATCAATACAACGTTACAAGAAATGAAACAGGCGAACAAACCTGTTGAACAATTTCAGGCGTTGAATTTGATTGGTAAAGAAGTTTCTGGTGACAGTGCAAAAATCACGCGTTCAGATTTAGATAAAGATCACGAAGTGAAATTCAATCTTCCACAAGATACGAAAGACACTGAAGTTACAATCTTCAACGCAAAGAAAGAAGTTGTTCGCAAGTTAAAATTTTCACAGCTAAAAGCAGGAGAAAATAAATTTTCTTGGAATGGCGAAGATGAAAAAGGTAACAAAGCAAAAGCAGGTGATTACAAAGTAGAAATTTCTGCTACAGGCACTGCGGGACAGAAGCTAGCTGTGAAAACTGACTTCACAGGATTAGTTACGGGTATGAGTTTTTCTCCGGAAGGACCTGTACTTCAGGTGGGAAAACAGAATGTTCGTCTTAAGGACATTCGTCAGTTTTCTGACCCAAGTCTTAAGAACAATGACCAGAATTCAACAGATGTTACAAACCTCGACTTGAATAAAGCTGCTGCATCGAAGCAAACTAATATTAAGCAAGAGACGAAATCTCCAGAGCAACTAAAGGCGATGGAATCTTCGGCAGATGATATGTGGGGAAGCCTTTCGGCATCACCAGAGCTTTACAAGCAACATCAATCCGGGGATGACAAAGTGGCCGCAACAGCGCCACCGCAAGAAGCAGCTAAGGAGTTATAACGATGGATAAGATGAAACTGGCGAACAATTTGAGTCGCATAGAAAATCTGATTCCAAAAGCGCCGAGCGAAATCAGAAGCGACAAAGCAACTGGTGGAGTAGCAGAAGGTGCGAAAGAATCGGGTTCGTTTCGGGAGACGTTAGAAGGTTTGATTGCTAACACTCCGGCGCAAGAAACAGCGAAAGCTGGAAACCTTGCAAAGGTAGCAGAAGCAGGAACACTAAAGTTTTCCAACCACGCGATCGAGCGTATGCAGTCAAGAGGGATCAGTTACGATCCATCAAGATTAGCAAAGCTTGACGAAGCTGTGAAGAAAGCCGCAGCTAAAGGATCGAAAGACACTTTAGTTTTGATGGACGACTCAGCAGCGATCGTAAGCGTGAAAAATAACACTGTGGTGACAGTGATGGATAAAAACAATTTGAAAGAAAATGTTTTTACCAACATCGACAGCACAATCGTTATTTAACATTCAAGAATGATCGAATATCATTGTTGAATTTTGATTAAGTTAATAAGGGCTGGTCCTCCTAGAGGGGGCCCTTCATAAACAGATCTGCTCGACTAGCAGGTTTGAAAAAATAAAACACTTTGAACACGAATGTTCGAAGTAAAAACATGGAGGTTATCATGGGAGTTCTATCGTCAATGTGGACTGGTATCACTGGTCTTCAAGCTCAAGGCGAAGCATTAGGTGTCACAGCTGACAATATCGCAAATGCCAATACAACAGGTTTCAAAGCATCAAGAGCAGAATTTGCTGATGTCATGTCACGTTCTTTAAAAGGAATCGATGGCGGTAACCAAATGGGTCGCGGTACTCGTATTCAAACAGTTACACCAATGATGTCTCAAGGTAACTTAGATAACACAGATCGTACAACTGACTTAGCCGTTAACGGTAACGGATTCTTTACATTAAAAGGAACTGAAGGAACAACTTACACTCGTGATGGTTCTTTCAAATTCGATAAAGGTGGATTTTTAGTAAATAACTCTGGTCAAAAAGTTCAGGGTTTCCAAGCTGATGAAAAAGGTAAAATCCAAAATAAAGTTTCGGATATTAAATTCCCACGTGCCTTAGTTAACGCTTCTGGTACGAAAGAAGTTAAACTTGATCTTAACTTAGATTCAAGAAATGAAGCTAACTCTAAAGTTTTCGATCCAAAAGATCCGTATAAAACATCTCACTACTCTACGGCGGTTGAGATCTACGATTCTCAAGGTAACAAACATTTATTAAACTTATTCTTTAACAAAGGCGAAAACCGCGAGTGGACATACAAGGGTTTAGTTGATGGTAAAGAAGTTTCTGATGCACCAGAAGGACAAGATTTAGCACAAGTTCTAGAAGGTAAATTAACTTTCACTGAAGAAGGTAAATTACAATCTCAAGAAGTGACAAACTCAGCGTTAAACTTCAAAGGTGGCGCTAAGCAAGATCAACAAATCAAGTTCAACTTCGGTGACGATATCGCTTCAGGCGGTAAAGGTATCGACGGAACTAAACAGTTCGGTAAAGATTCAGACGTAGTATCTTGGTCACAAGATGGTTTCGCGGCTGGTACTGTAACTGGTTTATCTTTCAATGATGAAGGTGTATTAACAGCTTCTTACTCAAACGGCCAAGTTATGGATCTAGCGCAAATCGCGTTAGCTAAATTCGAAGCCCCTGAGTCGTTATTCAAAGTCGGCGGTAACATGTTCAAAGAATCTCGTGATTCTGGTCCTGCTGCTGTCGGTGGTCCTCGTATGGCGGGCCGTGGTTCAGTGATGTCAAAATCACTTGAGCGTTCAACGGTGGATTTAGCTTCTGAGTTCGTGAATATGATTTCACAACAACGTGGTTTCCAAGCCAACTCAAAAACAATCACGACGTCTGATGAATTATTAAACGAAGTGATCCAATTAAAACGTTAATTTAAATAATCGTTAGCGGCTGCTGTGGTGGTTAGCCGCTAACGACCCTCTCTCAAATAGAACCATACTCCATTGGAAAACAACGGGCGGTTAGTCGCGCTCCGTTGTTTCCTTATTTGTATAAATGTCTTTATTTTTCTTTGCAGGCGTCTTTAAAAAGTGGATCTTGAATCATTTTACAGAAATCAAAAGCCGATCCATCTTCGTTTCCGTCATTGACGTAAAATTCATGTAATCTTTTTTTAGATTCAGTATCAGTTAGAACTTCACAAGCTACGCGCAATAATAAATCGGATTTTTCGTTTGCCCAGCCAGTGATTTTTTCTTTCCATTGGTCTTTTGAATACGTTTGCGGAGATTTAAGAAGTGTTTCAAATTCCCAGTCTTTATTTAACGAAGCGGCGATGCAGTTAATCGCCGCACCAGAGATTTTTTCAGCGTTCATTAAACGGGCCGCACTGAAGGCCAGGCTTTCAGAATTAAACTTAATTTTATAAAACTCATCGTCTTCAAGTTCAGGGTATTTAGAAGCCAGATCAGTATAGCCTTTTAAAAGCGCCTGACGGGCGTAATTTAAAGCTTTAAGCCCTTGTTTTTCATTCATGGCTGCTTCGTGAGACAGAACGTAATAGCCCGCAATATCGCCCAATGAAATCATACGTTCGCTTAACTTGACGACTTCGGGGCAGCTTGATTTCTTGGCTTTCATACACGCTTGCAGTTTGCAGGAAGTGATCGAACCTAAAACGAAAATAGACCCACGTTTTTCTAAAGACGTAAAATCTTTTTCAAGGTCATCGCAGCCAGCGGCGTTAATTAATCGGCGGTAGCCATCTAAAGCTTCAAGTTCCAGTTGGTAATTTTTCTTTTTAAAAGATTTATAGCGATAATTTAAAACAGCCTGGCTTGCGAGTTCATTTTTAAATAACTTAAGCGCTGTGTAGTCAGAATAAATGTCGGTGTCTTTAATCGCCACGGCAGGGTTCATCTGATAATCGCAGAAATGCGCTATTTGATGGTTTAAGACTTCTTCACTTTGCTGTTTGTTCGCATTTAAAGCTTCAAGTAAAACGCCTTGCTCATACATACAGGCGTTGTAAGCCGGATTACTTTCGCGCTTTTTATCAATGGCTTCTTCTTTTTGTTTAACCTGAGATTCAACCCAGTTTTTGATACACTTTTTATCGCTACCCATAGGGCCTTGGCATTTAAAAAGCTCAACAAGGCTAGATACATTTTCTTTTAAGCTTCTCGGTGAAATTTTACTGACAGCCCAGATTAAAAAAACGACGTAACCAACAAACATCAGAACAGCAGCGCCGCCGAAGAGCGA
>CAMLRE010000060.1 GCA_946482355.1 uncultured Bdellovibrio sp. | reverse complement strand
CAATTTAGCAACGGAGAACTTATGAATTGTTACTGCCAATCAAATATCAGCTTTAGTCAGTGCTGCGAACCTTTTTTAACAGGTCAAAAACAAGCACCAACGGCAGAAAAACTAATGCGTTCACGCTATTCAGCGTACGCAACAGCGAATATTGATTACCTGAAAAAAACTTTGGCTCCTGAATCTCGTCATGACTTTGATACAGCGACAACAAAAAAATGGGCGCAAAGTGCTAAATGGAAAGGTTTAAAAATCATTTCAACGCTCAAAGGCACTGAAAATGATAATAAAGGCACTGTTGAATTTATCGCAACTTACGAACAAGATGGCGAAGGCTTAGACCATCACGAAGTTTCTCAGTTTCGTAAATCTGAATCTGGCGAATGGTTTTTTATCGATGGCGATGCGCACACACACCGTGAAGGTGAAGACCATCACCACCATCACAAACCACAGCAAGTTGTGCGTGAGTCAGCAAAAATCGGGCGAAATGACCCGTGCACTTGCGGCAGCGGCCGTAAATACAAAAAATGCTGCGGAAGCTTAGAAGCTGAATAGTTTAAGGCCAACGGTGCAGCAAGTTGTTCTTATCAAAAGTCAGAGTGAATTAGAGCAGGTTTACCCGCTGATGAAGGAGCTACGCCCGCATCTCACTCTGCAAAATTTTTTAGATGTTTATCATCAATCACACAAGACCACAGGCTATGAAATTGCAGCGTTAAAACAAAACGACCAGATCCTGGCGATTATGGGTTACCGCATTTTATATGATTATGTGCATGGTAAACACTGCTATATCGATGATTTAGTTTCAACTGAACAGCAGCGATCAAAAGGCTATGGTGCAGAACTTTTAAAATACGCTGAGCAGTTCGCCAAAGACAATCAATGCACCGGCTTACGTCTTTGCACAGGAATCGAAAACGAGCGCGGCAAAAAGTTCTACGAAAAAAACGGCTGGAATTTGCGCGCTATTGTTTACAAAAAGAAGGTTTAACAATAGCCAGAAGGAATAAAAATCCTAATGGTTTATTTTACGATCTACGATTATTGGTGGTTTTATTTAGGCTTTGTGGCCTTCGTGGCTTTCGTTCTTTCTTTAGATCTGGGAGTATTTCATAAAAATGCACATGTCGTGTCAGTCGGCGAAGCCGCTATCTGGACAACCATTTGGGTCAGTTGCGCTCTTATTTTTAACGTGCTTTTTTATTTTTACGCTTTGTCTGTTTTATCAGAGCGCGCGTCATTGATGCAGTTACCAGGGTTTGACCCAGAACTGACGGCAAAACACCTGGCCATGGAATTTACGACGGGTTTTTTAATCGAAAAAGCTTTGGCAATTGATAATATTTTTATTTTTGCCGTGGTGTTTTCGTATTTCGGAATTCCGCGCCTTTACCAACACCGCATTTTATTCTGGGGCATCTTCGGCGCTTTAATTTTTCGCGGCATATTTATTGCGATTGGTGCAGAGCTTATGAAAATTCAGGCGGCCGTGATATTTTTCGGTATTTTGCTATTCGTTACAGGCATCCGCATTATTATTACCCGCGAAAAAGAACCGGATTTAAGCCAGAATTTCTTACTGCGCCAAATGAACCGCTTATTTCGCATTGAACATGAAATCAATGGTGATCATTTTTTTGTAAAAAAAGATAAAAAAACTTATCTGACACCCCTTTTTGTAGCTCTGATTTTTATCGAGCTTTCAGATATTCTTTTTGCCATAGATTCAGTACCTGCTATTTTTGCAATTACCAATGAGCCGTTGATTGTTTTTACCAGCAATGTGTTTGCGATTTTAGGTTTACGTTCGATGTACTTTTTTCTTTCGGGAGCGATTGATAAGTTTCGTTACATAAAATACGGGCTTGCCGGTGTGTTAATGTTTGTAGGCCTTAAGATGACATTTTTGAACGATTTATATAAAGGACATTTTCCGATCTGGTTATCGTTACTAATCATTGTTTTGATTTTAACAACTTCGATTTTGGCATCGATTCTCCTCGACAAAAAACCAATTTCATCGACTAAGGTCTTACGCTAAATATCTAGATCGATTCGGTTTAAGACATATCATTTTGATAGTCATTCCTACTCACTATAGATTTAAAAAAGATTTATTATAGCGGGGAATCTGAAATGAAATCATTACTGACGTTGGCGTTACTATCGGCTACACAGGTAGCATTTGCCGGAAATTCTTTAAGCACAAAAATTCACAATCAATATATCTCATTAAGAGCTATGGGTATGGGTAATGCTTATACCGCAGTTGCTGACGATTACACTTTGCTTTTTTATAACCCGGCGGGTTTTGCAAAAAAGAAAAATAATGAAATTCAATTTTCAATCGTGGGTGCCGGCACAGCTAAAGACACAATGCCTTTTGCCAAAGATGTAAAAGATGCTTCAGACACTCAGGGTGATGACACTGATAAAGCCAACGCGATTTCAGCAGTTCTTGATAAATATGCCGGTAAAACTATGGGTGGCCGCGTACAAGCCGCAGAAATGTTCTGGATCAGAAAACACTGGGGTTTTGGTTTAGTGCCAGTTGATTTATCTTTAGATGTTACAGTTGATAAACAGCTTGGCCCTACAGTAGATCTAAATGTTATTAAAGATTCAACTTTAGCTATCGGTGGCGGTGCTGAAGTGAATAAAGAATTATCTTGGGGTGTAACTATTAAAGGTACACACCGTTTACAAGTTTCAGAAAAATTAATCGCTGTGCAATTAGCGACTGAGCCAGATTTAGTAAGTGCTGACCGTGCTTCTGAAGGTTTTGCCGTTGATGGAGACATCGGTTTACTTTATTCGCCATCTTGGTTTAGCAAAACAGTTACAAAACGTATTCCGGCACAAGCTTCTGAAACAACAAAAGTTAAAAAAGCCAAAGCTCGTACTACAGAAGCAGCTCTTGCTGCTGAAGCTAAAAAAGAAGATGCTCAAGCTGACGCTTTAAGTTTAACTGTTGATTCTGGCAGTTCAGAAACAGCTAAAGTAGCTTCTGCTGCTTCAGGAACTGTTGAAGCCGCTTCAGGCACAGCCGAAGTAAAAGCTGAAGAACCTAAAAAAGAAGAAACAAAAGAATCTAAGCTTGTTGAAGTTCAAGAAGAAACTTACCCACTGACTTTCTCTTTCGTAGCGCGCAACGTTTTAGCTTCTAGCTTTACGAAGCAAAAATTAATTAACAAAGATGCAACGATGGCTCCAGAAAAGTTACAACGTGTATTTGATATTGGTTCACAGTATGAATTTGCTACGTTTGGAAGTTTAACTTTACGCGCGATGCTTGATTTTAAAAATTTAAATCACGATCAGGCTTCGACATTAGCTAAAACAACCCACGCCGGTCTTGAATTTGATTATTCACCAAGTGGTTGGTTTAAAGCGCAGTTCCGCGGTGGTATGAACCAAGGTTATTACACAGCGGGTACTACATTATTACTGGGTATTTTTAATATCGAAGCAGCGACTTACGGTGAAGAGGTAGGTACCGCTTCAAATAAAGTAGAAAACCGCGTGTACGCTGCTAAGTTCGGAATGAATTTCTAATTAGAAAATCGGACAAGTTGTGTTATTGCCTGTTAGCTTTTCTTTCAGGCAAGCACCTACTTGAGCTTCTGTTAATCCGCTTGTCACTTCAGCCAGTTCACCACAGTATTTTTGTAGCTGGCTCTCATCACTGTCGTTAGTTGTACTATTAGAATCACAGCTGGTTGTATAAGTCTGAATAGCGATACTTCCTAAGTCTGCATCTGGAAGTGTAGCGATGGCTGTCGCGTAACCTGCGGCATCTTCTGTCGCGGCTACAGAACTTGCTAAAGTTGCGATGTTAACCATAGATGCTAGTTGCGTGTAAATTCCTACTCCTGAAGCACTGCAAACGTCAAATGCCGCATCAGCATTTGCCACATCAGTTATTGCTGAACCTGTACTCGAAAATTTTAACTGAGAAATAATCGCCATTGAATCAGAGCATGTTGCGCACGAGTTATCTGTGTTTGAGGCATCGATAGCATCAATTAATGCTGTCGGAGAACCTAGCCCTTCTTGAATAAAGTAAGCGGCACATTTTAATTGGTTCGCTTGTGGCGAGTTATTTGAAGCTAACTTACTCACGCAGGATTGTGCACCAGCAGGGGCTGCCGAGTTTAAACACATCTGTGCATCTTTGATTGTGTCCATTTCGCTTTCTTTTTCACAAGCCGTTAAGCCGAATACGGCTAACGTTACAGTGGCTAATAATAAGTGTGAGGGTTTTACGGTTTTTTTCATGATATATTCCTTCTTATGCAGCTGACTTCGCGTCTTCGGGAAGTCGTTCAATAAGTTCTTCGCTGGCGTTTTGGTTTTTAAAAACTTTTTGTAATTCAAATAAAGAGGTAAAGTTGATTGGCTCTGGCGCAATCATCTTGGCACGGCGGTCGAAATGGTTATAGCGACTTACTTGTTTGTTCAATGTTTTGCTGACCGTCACCATGTCGTTGATTAAGCGTACAATATTGATTTCATTTTTAAAGTCTGTGCCCATAAAGTCGCATTGGTCTGCATCGTGATGAGCCGGTTGTCCTGTCTCGACACCTTTATCGACTTTGGCTAATTCAATAAAGTTATTAATTTTTCTGCAAAGTTCGATGTAATCCTGAAAGTCTGAGTTCTTTTCAAACGTCAGTTCCGAAAGTTGCGATAAGCTTACATCAATAGGTTCACCTGATGTGATGCTTGAAGGGTATGAAGCTTTAAAGTGTTTCGCTTTTTTCTTCACACGATTTTTAAGATTGATTCGGTAAGCCGCCATTTTGGCTTCTACTTTTGAAATATCATCACGTAATGTGCGTCTTTTCATGCTTCGTAAAACATGTAAAACGATAAAGGTTCCAAAGCCCATGATCGTGATTTTTATGATTAATCCTAGGAGTGATAAAATGCCTTCCACAGATAATTCATCGGTGTCTTTAGCGTGAATATTTAATCAAGAATCTTTAACAGAAAGTCGCTTTCATTTTGAAACAATTTTTGTACAGTGACGATAAGTTTGACAGGATTTAGGTCCTCAAACCCTCTTATAATGAGACATGTTTTTGGCTCAAGACATGCTTTGTCTTTTTCTGTTGAAGTTTATTTAAAACAAATTGAGGTATACTTTTATGAAAAATTTAAACGTTAAAGCTGTGCTTGCCTTATCATTATTAGCTTTCTCTGCCTGTGACAAAGGTGGTGGTGGAAGTAATAACCAAGTTGTAGGTGTTCCGGGTGTTATTGCCAGAAGTTACAATAACGGAAGTCAAAGCTGTAATGTGAACGCTGATAATACTTATTCTTGCACAGACGCTGGCCGCACTACAGGCGTAATTTCTTATGATAGCGCGATCACTTTTTGCCGTACTATTTCAGATGAATATAGAAACAGTGGCATTGCGATGATGGCTCGTCAGCAAATGTATATCGATAATAATTGCCAAGCGGTACTTAACGGTAACGTAGGTAATAACGGTGGCTGTGCTATCGGTACAGTGATGCAAAACGGTGTGTGCGTTATTCAAAACGGACAGTACCCAACGAATCCGACTAACCCAGGCATGAACAACCCGAATATGAAGTCTGTTCAATGTCAGTTATCAGTTAAAAAAGGTAACGCGGTCGGCGATACAGGTTTAATGAACGTGATGGTTGAACAAAACAACTCGTCAGGCGTAAATATTTTCGCGTTTACTAATTCTTATTACAGCAAAAAGTTTTTAGGTATCTTTAATGTGTCTGGTGTTAAAACATCGAACTCAGAAAAGTTAGCTAAAGTTAAAATGTATTACACTAAAGAAGCTGGCAAAGCTGACATGATTAAACTTGAAGCTACAGGTGTTGACGGTGAATTAAGCGCGTCAGTAACTGGTTTTGCTGGTGCAGAAACTAAGCTTACGATTGCTCCACAAGACGAATACAGCGATGCAACATCATTATCAATCACATGTCAGGCTCAAGGTGCTACGACTGGTAATGCGGCGTCTTACAAAGCTTACCGTTGTAAAGGTAAAGAAAAAGACGGCAAAAACGAGACAATCATTGATTATGCTAGCCCATACAATGAAGACATCATGAACCAGTCATATGATTTAAGTAAGTCAGCGAAATTAGAGACAGAAGGCAGTTTAGCAACTAATGCAGGTACTGCAGCTTACGAACAAATCGCTCGTTACGGTATTGATTCTTCAGTACGCACTGAGGCTAACATCACAACGGCATCTGCGATCAAAGTTCGCCGTGCAAACTACAGCCTAGATGTTGAGTGTAAACCAGTTCAGTAGTTGAAGGATGAGCAGACTTTCGGTCTGACAACTGGTCTTTCGACTTAAAAAATAAACTTCAAAACGAAGGGTCTTGGATAACCAAGACCCTTTTGTCGTCTTAACGCGTTAAATATCTGGATTGACCATCATTTTTTAAATTCCTAGACTTAAACGATAGCTATAATTTGAACGCTACGCCTGGGAATACTTAATGGGATTATTTGATAAATTTGCAGACTACTTTTCGAACGACATCGCGATTGATTTAGGAACAGCGAATACGCTGGTTTATGTGAAAGGTCGCGGAATTATTTTAGATGAACCTTCAGTCGTTGCTGTACAAAAAAATTATCGTGGAATGCAAAACCGTGTTTTAGCGGTAGGTAAAGAAGCTAAAGAAATGTTAGGTCGTACTCCAGGTTCGATCGTTGCTATCCGCCCAATCAAAGACGGTGTTATCGCTGACTTCGAAGTAACATCGGCTATGCTTGGTTACTTCATTAAAAAATCTATTGGCGAGAAAAAATCTTTAGTTCGTCCAAGAATTATTATCTGTGTTCCTTACGGCATTACCCAAGTTGAAAAACGTGCGGTAAAAGAAGCGGCTCAATCAGCCGGTGTCCGTGAAGTTCACTTGATCGAAGAACCAATGGCAGCCGCTATCGGCGCAGGTCTTCCGATCACTGAACCATCTGGAAATATGGTTGTCGACATGGGTGGTGGTACTACTGGTGTGGCAGTTATTTCTTTAGGCGGTATCGTTTACTGTAAATCAATCAAAGTTGCCGGTGATAAATTTGACGAAGCGATCGTAAACTACGTTCGTCGCCAATTTAACTTACTTATCGGTGAAAGAACGGCAGAAGCGATTAAATTAAAAATCGGTAATGCATTTCCATTTGAACAAGAAAAAACAATGGAAGTTAAAGGCCGTGACTTAGTTGCCGGAGCTCCAAAAACTATCGAAATCACAAGTACACAAATCAACGATGCTTTAATGGATCCATTAGCTGAAGTTGTTGATGCTGTTCGTACGGCTTTAGAAAAAACTCCACCAGAATTAGCATCAGATATCGTTGATAACGGAATCGTGTTAACAGGTGGCGGGGCACTACTTGCTAACCTAGACATCTTAATCAGAGAAAGAACTGGACTACCAGTTTCTATTGCTGAAGACCCATTAACTTGCGTTGTAATGGGATCGGGTAAGGTCCTAGACCAAATTGACCTACTCAGCCAGCTAACTATTGATTAATATTGAAGAATGCCGATTGAATCATTCAAAAAACTTTGGGTAAGTTGCCACTTACTTTATCCGAATCCATCGCAAGCGCGCGACATTTTCGGTTTGATTGTTGATACCGGCATTGATCATTCTTCATCGGCCTATGGCCAAACTTATCAAGGCTTAAATAAATTGTACCGTCTTTATCGGCGTCGTGATGCTGTTAAATCCGGTTCGAACAATTTCGAATTTACTTCGACACCGCTAAATTACTGGAAGCGTGTTTTACAAAAGTGCAATAAAGACGAAACTTTTATTGTGATGGTGGCGCTGTTAGACCTAGCATCGGTTAAAGACATTTCGCGCATTACAAAAATTCCGCAAAACAAAGTGAAGTATTTATTTAATCAAAGTGTGCGAAAAATTATTTCATCGCCGTCGCTACGTTTTGAACAAAAAAAAGATATTAAATTTAAAGAGTACAATAGCCAAGATGTAACCACTCTTTTTGTCAGCGAAAACCTGATTGAACATGTGCTTGGTTTAGCTACGCCGGCAGTTTCTGAAAAAATGGAAGCTAAACTTAAAGATAATAATCGTTACAACGATTACCGTAATGAAATCTTGAAGTTTAAAGCAGAACTTTCAGATTTACAGGTAAGCCATCATTTCGATGAAGTGATGAAAGTGTTTGGCAATACGGCGCAATTGCAAAATTTAAAAAAGCTTGAACTTAAACAGCAAAAAAGAATTTTTGCAGGCCTTTTAGTTTTAATCATAATCGTGCTGGGTCTGATTTTACGCCCGACTTTCTTAAAAACTCCGGTGAGTGAAGCGTGTGATAAAAAAGTTGTCTTAGAAGAAATTGCGATTTCAAAAAAAGAAGCTCCTGAAGGCCAAGAAATCAGAGAACCTATCGCAGCTACAAGTGCAACGGCCACAGTTTCTGTGCCTGTTGTGGTTAGTAATAAAGTCGTAGCTGTTGTTTCAGCTCCGGTTGTAGTGAAAGAAAAACCTCCGATTGTGACAGCTAAAATTACGCCGACATCTTCTGCACCGGTTAAGCTTGCCCAAGCGACCGGGGTTTATCGTGGTCAAATTACGGTGACTGACTTTGAACAAGTGGCCGCGATTATCCGCGACCGCATTATTGCCATCGGTGGTAAAAAAGCCGGTGAAGTGGAACTCGGCTGGATTAAAAATAAAAACATCAGTTACTTTCACTTTATTTTTCCGGCCGAAAAGCGTGAAGAGTTAGTTGCTTTTATTCAGCAGTACGGAAAATTAAGTTATAAGTTTGAACCCCATCCGCGTGTACTTCCGATAGGCCAAAGCCGTTTTATTATCGAGGTTCATAAAGGTGAGTAAGAAAAAACCATTATCCTTAGGTAAGAATTATC
>CAMLRE010000059.1 GCA_946482355.1 uncultured Bdellovibrio sp. | reverse complement strand
GCCGAAGGATCGTATTGCACGTAAGCACTGATTCCGTTTGCCCACGTCGACGATGCGTCTGTTATACGATCTTCGATGTTAACGACTGAAGTATAGCTTTGGCCCGGAAATAAGAGTGAACTTTGATTAATATCTGCAACACTTCCGAACGCTGAATAGCTTTTTGCTCTGAAAGTTCCGTTCACATCCATCAACACCGATGGCGTTGTTGTACCAACACCCACATTACCCGATCCGTTGACAGTTACACGCTGCGAACCAGAAGTTGAAATTGAAAAATCGTTATTTAACCCTGACGCTAAAATATAATGTGGTGTAAGCGTCGCAAATGCCGGAGCAACACCGCCATCAACAGCTGCTGTTGGCGTACCACTGACAGATGATTCAGTTTTAATATTATAAACATAACTATTTGCTGACTGAGCAAAACGTAAATAAGGTGTACCTGTTGCTGAATCAAAATACCAAGTAAAGTTTGATAAACCATCATTTAGTTCAGGAGCTGTTACAAACGCCGTTTGTCCGCCCTTACTTACCACAAGGCGAAATCTTGCCTGAGTTACGCCTGAAAAATCAGTTATTGTTCTCGTTGTCGAAATTTCGACTTGCGTATTTTGTGGTCCAGCAGGAAGAGTTAATAAAACTTTTTGTCCACCTACTGCCTGCGCATTACTAATTGCGACAGCTTTAGCCCACGAGTAAATTGCCGAACCTAAACCGGTTACACCTGAAACGTTAATTGAACCATTAACATCAAGCTTAGCTGTAGGACTTGCTGTACCAATACCGACATTACCGCCGTTCGGATTTAACGCTAAATTGTAATTCACTGCTAAATTCGATCTGTTCGTTGGCTGAATCCAACCATAACCATTAGCACTGTTTACATTAAAACCAAAATCTAAAACTTCACCGTTTACACCGCTGTTAGCCCCTAAACGTAAAATACCTTTTTGTGTTGTACCGTTTGTAGCTGGTGCGCTGTTATTTACGCCCCATTGCGCATCAATTTCTGCAGTTTGTGTTGGCGTTGTTGTGCCGATACCAACGTTACCACCTGATTTCATTAATAATAAATTTCCGTAACCAGAACCAACATTTGCAATTTCCCAAGCTGAGTAAAAAGATGATCCGTTAAAATAACCGGTCATTACTTTTAAGCCAGCGGTTCCCGTATTATTCATTAAAGCAAGATTTCCGTTACCACTTAAAAGACCACCACCCGGCACTTCATTTACACCGCCGTATTCACCAGTTAAAGTAATGGCGTTTGTTACACCTAATCTAAGTTGCGGCATACCACCATTCGGCGAAATATAACCACGCTGAACATCACTTGAATCATTTAGGCGAAGCCACATACCTGCTTGCGAAGGAGCTCCTTTTAACGTAAGCACATCACGGGCAGCATCATCGTTTACAACATGTAACATCGACGTTGGTGAACTAACACCAATACCCACAGTACCTGAACCCGTCACTGTCATGCGCGTTTGTGAATTCACATCAAACGATAGTTTATCTGCGCTGGTATTACTAAATTGATAAGAGATCGCACCACGCTTAGGTGTTCCTGTTATGCCAAAATAAACTGAAGCTTTTCTAACAACCGTTGTGAAAAATCCTAAAGCCACATCGTTTGATTCGTTATCAAATGTGGCCACTGTATCTGCTGAAGGTGTATTCGGAGAAAAACCATCACCGTCTACCGAAAGTTTTGCTAACGGTGTAGTTGTACCAATACCGACATTTCCGCCTTGTGGGGCAATTAGAATACTTCCTTTAGTAGAATTGGTGGTTGATTCTAAACGAAGCTGGCCCGAGATCGAAGTCGAACCATAAATAATCGGCGTAATTAAACTTGAAGTGGCCGTAAGTGACGAACCTTGAATGTTTGATGTGGTAAGAATTGTTCCTGATGAATTAATATTGCCACCAACGCCAAGGCCACCGGCTACTACTAAAGCCCCAGTTGCAGAATTTGTTGAAGCTGTTGTGCTTGAAACTACCACTGAACTATTTGGCACAAGTGTTATGTTACCTGGAGCTGAAATGTTTGTCGCATTATCATAAGTTCCAGAACTGCTTGCCGTTGCAATCGAACGACGGTTTCCTAAATCATCTGTCAGATAAAATGCCGAACCATCGTATTCAAATGAGCCTGCCTGCGGTGTATTAACCAAAGTTCCTGAAGTTAATTTCACAAGCGGTGTAGAACTAGTTCCGCCAGCAACATGAAACTTTGCTGTTGGCGTAAGAGTTCCGATTCCTACATTACCCGCTTCAGAGATTTTCATTCTTGTAACGGCATTACCGGCCACACCATTAGATTTTGTTTTAAAAATTAACTCTGATCCCGTATTGTTTGCGCCTGTCCAGTTTTCTGCAGCAACACCTATAATTCCTGTGTCGTTACTACGAAAAATAGTTCCGTCATAACCACCGAAAGAAATTTGACCAAGCTGTTCACCACTAGCACGAGCCGTTAACGATGTTGGTGATCCTCCGGCAGAACGTAAAGCTATATGCGCTGGATTTACTGCCGCGCGATCAAAATAAAATGGTAAGCTTCCTGAAAAGTGCACGGTTCCTAATGGAGATTGAGTTCCGACACCTACAGAACCTGCTGCATAATAAATGCTTGTGCCAGATGTTACCCATTGCGAACTTGTGATGGCTGAAACGGCCGTTTGAAGATTTGCTAAGTTTGTTGAAACCACTGCAACTGATGATGAAACGGCATTCACTGAACCAGAAACTGTATTTAACGTAGTACTTAGCGAACTTACCGTTGAATTTAAGCCAGCAACTGTTGAAGAAACAGAAAATACCGCAGAAGAAACCGAGGCCACATTCGAATCAGTGGTTGATAACGACGATGTTAAAGCTGTTACGCTAGCGCCATCGGCTGGAGTATACCCCAGTGCCGTAATCACCGAACCTGATGTGACACTTCCGCTACCACCAACAGCAACACAAGAAAAACTAGCTCCGTTATAACGGACAGCTTCGCTCACTCCGCAAGAAGGCATCATCGACATCTGTACAAAATCAGAAACACCTAAGCCGTTAAGTTTTAACGAATCGTTAGCGTACATGGCGTAAGGTACGGCATTGATCGTCATCGCAGGAAGTGTCTGCCAACCAGACCCATCATTAAATTGCATGATGATCTTACGTGTATCACTTGCTAACGGCGTAAAAACTGCCGGAGGCCCGCCACCGGTATCACACGGCATGTTCGGCGTGATATTACTAAAAATTTGTTCAAATGTTGTTGAACTGGCCGGATAAGATTTAATTCCTGAACCTAATGAAAAAGAAATTAGTCCGCCCGTTAAAGCCATATTCACTGACGAGTATGATTCAGCATACAAAACACAAGTTGCCGACGGATCTAAAATCGTAAACTTAAAATTTACATTTGAAGCTTCAAGAGGATAACCATCTGGTTTAATAATTTTTGCTTGATAGGTTGTTTTCGATGGACCGGCAAAAGCACACAAGCCGCTAAATAGCAGCATAAACGCAGTCGCAAAATGAGACAGTGTACGTCCAACATTCAAGTTCACACATACAAATCGGCGCTTTTTCAGAGTGAGTTAAGCCGTAAAAACTTACCTATTTTAATTCACAAAATAATTTTCTGTCGCAGTTTAATTTCAGTTAAATAGCTGTTAAAACAGCTATAGAAATATACCTTTAGCGCGGATCTCGCTCATTCCTAAATAGTTATCACACAGATTAATATAATCGCTGGTCATATCATTAAGCTGACCGGAGTTTATCCGATCTGTGGCAAGCGGAAACACCTCTTCCTCTTCTTTTTTAAAGTGGTTGGCGATTAATTCACAAAGCATCATTGATTTAGCTTCGACATCTTCTGTCCACAATGACATGAAATGCATATCGCGAAGATCATCGATAACTTGATAAATCAGTTCGTGTTCGTCTTGTGCTAAGTTACCTTCGACACGCGGTTCTTTTTCTGAACTTGCAATAAGAATTTTATATAGTGTTTGTTCTTCTGCTTTGGCGTGCATTTCAAAAAGCTGCAGCAAGCGGTCTAAGTGTTGCTGTTTTTCTTCGTCCTTCGCGTCGCGATCTAAACACACAACCAAAGATTCTTTCATGTAATCGTGGTGCATTTTTAAAACATCAACCAGTTTCGCGTTTTTACGCAGCAACCGATCAAGCTCCTGGCGTATTTCAACAATTGTATGAACGTCACCGCGTAAAGATTTACGCATGTCATGCAGGATATCATGAAACAACCCGCCTTTGCGCGACGTTGAATATGTGGTCTCACGGTTATCAGCGATGGCCATAATGCCCCCTTTCACTTCACAAAATGTCTATAGAGGGTAAAAAGCAAACGCCGGGCCGCTAGCTGGACACAAAACTACGAATGATTTATATTTATTTACAAATAGGAGCTGTCGGATCTTTACTGCAAAGATAGTCTTTAATCGCTTTATTTTCTTCTTTTAAATTAGCGTTTTCTATTTCTAACTTCTGTACTTTTTCTTGTGTCGAAGCAATTTCGCGTGTGTGAGCTTCAGTTGTTACAAATAAAGCTTCAATTTTCTTTCTTACATTTTGAATAGCTGCCGTTAAGTACGGAGTTAATTTTGAGTAATCGACTTTCCATAATTTAAAACCTTCTTCTTTCGGTTTTAAATCTGGATTAGCATCCCCTTTTGTTACAGCATCAGGAATAACTTCAGCTAACTCTTGCGCGATAAAACCTTCACCGTGCGGTTGACCTTCGGCGTACTTCCATTCCCACTGGCGCGGTTGTAGACGATTAAAAATGTCATCAATTTTATTTTCTTCAAGATCACGAATATTACCTTTTAAACGACGATCTGAGGCCGTATTGAATGTCGTTGTGGTTCCGTTCGTATTAACAGTACCAACTTCACCGTTTGGATTTACGAAAATGATTTGATTTGAATCAGCCGTATTTGGAACACTGATACCAATACCATAACCAGCAGCATTACTACTTACGATATTTAATTTATTTGGTTTTCCTGCTAGCGTATCAGATGTTGTTCCGATCCCTACATTTCCGGCGGCTGTGATCGTCATTCTTTCAGTCATATCAGTTACAAGAGCGCCAGCTGCTCCAACAGCATTATTTGAAGTAAAGAAATGGAGACCATTTGCAAAATCAATAGTGGCTGGCTTACCGGCGCCACCAGCATAACGAGTTCCTGTACTGTAATAAGAGTTACCACTCACTTGCGGCGCATTGTGAGTAAGAAATAATGGTCCTGTGCCAGTTCCCACGTCACCAACTTGGACATTCGTTTGCACACCACCACCTGATGAGTTTCCATTCGACACATGCAACGTTTTTAAAGGATTATTGGTGCCAATACCAACACTTGCATTACGCAGAACTAAGTTATTATCGTACACGACCGCACCACTGACAGGATCAATATAGCTAAAAATCATTGAACCCGTAAGAGCCGACGTTCCGGCTGTATGAACTTTGTAAGCATACGTTGAACTTTGATCAAATAAAATACCACCAGCTCCTGCAACAGCACCGCTACTTTGAAAACGAGCCGTATAATCTGTCAGTGCGTTTCCAGCTGAAGCCACTGTTAATCGTGCACTTGGAGCAGTCGAGCCAATTCCCACATTACCAGTAGAATCAACTCTCATTCTTTCTGAACCTAAGGTTTGCATGATGACAGCACTGTTAGCGCTGCCCGCTGTTCCCGCTTCAAGAACAAGGTGTACGTACTGCGTATTTGAAGTTCCTGCTTGGTTTGCACGTAAATGCAATTGTCCGTTAGATGAAATAGTGTAATCGGCATTATCATCTGTTGAACCAGATTGTGCACCAACAATGACAGCACCAGAAACTTGAAGCTTGGCTCCTGGCCCATTTGTGCCAATGCCTACGTTACCAGACCCTAAAATTCGCATAGCTTCAGTAATCGAAGTACTACCATTTGGCGTGGTTTGAAAAATTAAATTTGATTCAGCACTTGATCCAGAAAAATTTGTATTTGCAGTTGCAATCATTCTTGCCGATTGAATCCAACCAGAACCCGAATGACCCCAGAATGAAAGCTCACCCAATCCATCACCAGCTTGTGTCGCCGAAGCCGAAGATTCTGAACCCCGCGCACTATACGCTCCAAAAGAAGGAAATCCACCGACCGTGCCGCCGTAATTGTAATTTCCAATTGTTGGATATCTGGCCACCGTCGAAGATCTATTGACCACATTCAAGCGAGTATCCTTATCATAGGTTGCTACGTCTAAATGACCTTTCGGGCTTGTTGTACCAATGCCGACTGTACCACTACCCGTGATGCGCATAGCTTCGCCAACTGGATATGTCGTAAAAGTTAAAGAATAATCCTGGGGCGCGTTGCTTGTGTAAACTGAATTAATTTTAACTGTATCAAATAAATTAAAAGAAAGTCCGTTACCACGTCCAACAAGAGTTGAATCTGATGTACTGCTTAAACGTGCAATCACGTTTGATCCCGCTACGTTAGGGCCTTTAACATCTAACAACACAGAAGGCGCGGTATTTCCGATACCAACGTTACCTGTTGAAGTAATACGAAGTTTCTCAGTTCCTGAAGTTGAAAAACCTAACTCGTTACTTCCACCACTCGCGTTAGGATTAAACATTCCCGTATCAGAATCTACGTTAAACGCATACGAAGGATTTGCGGCGTCACCACCTGTAAAATAGATCTGTGGGCCTGCTCCGCCCGAATTAAAACTAAAACTTGAATTCGTCATTTGCGCACGCAAGCTGCCATTGACTGAAAAACCTAAATACCCACCGTTATTAAAAAAACCGGTTCCTGGAGAATTTGCAAAAGTAATAGATGGTGAATTCCAGGCACCGTCAGCGGCAAAAAGTTTGTTCGTGCGAATAGAACCACTCACATCTAAAGCTTGCGTTGGATTTGATGTGCCAATACCGACATTACCCGTTGAAAAACTAATAGCTGAACCCGAAGCTGTCCATTGCGAAGCCGACATCGAGGCTACAGAGTTTTGCAATGTTGTCACCGTTCCAGAAAGTGTTGCCACAGTTGAACTGTTTGCTGGTGTATATCCAAGAGCTGATGCAATAGTCGCTGACGTTACACCAGGACCTGTAGCGATTGTTCGACGTGTGTTCGCACCATCAGTGAAATATAAATTGAAACCATCATATTCAATAGCACCCGATGCTGGAGACGACAAAAGAGTACCCGAAGTTAATTTTAACGGGGCTAAGTTTGATACCCCTGCCGCTAAATGTAATTTTGCGGTTGGAACTTGCACTCCAATACCAACAGAACCTTCGAAAAAGTTCTTAGTGTAAGGGCCTTCTGAATACAAATTGAAATTTTGCGCAGAGGCTGTCGCTGTAGTTTGATCAGAAATATATAAACCATAATTATTAGTTACATTTCCAAAACCGTGATCAATTTTAATACCGTAATTATTCTGGAGTGTTCCACCACCCCGGCCAGCAGAGAAATAACCAGCAATATTATTGGTCGCTGAACCGTTGTAAACATAGGATTGAGATCCAAAACCATAGACTGTGTTTACGGTACCAGAACCGTTTTGAAAAGTGTTTGCAATTGTTCCATACAAATCAGTCAGATTTCCAGAACCATCGTTTTCAACAAAAGTATAATCACCGACAATAACAGAATAATTTTGTGTATTACTTGGTATGTTTTGAATATGACGAAACGAGCCTAGCGCCGTAGAGTTCACATTCGCTTGAGGATTTAATTTTACAGCAAGAATTTCAGCTGCAACCAGACTAGGGCCTGCACCACCAAAATCTGTCAAAGTTTCTTGTCTGATAGATTGGGCTTTATAGGGATAGTTTCCTCCTGAAAGAGGACCTAAATCAATAACTCCGCCTGATGGTGGCGTATTACCCATTACCATCGGCCCAGAAATAAAGGCACTGCCCGAAACTGTTAAACTTGAAGTTGGGTTGTTTGTGCCGATTCCTACATTACCATTGGTATAATTAAGTGTAGTGCCACTTGTAGTCCATTGCGATGAAGTTAAAGCCGCCATCGAAGCTGAAAGATTTGAAACGGTACTTGAGATAGCTGTGATCGAAGTTCCTAAATTCGAAACCGTGCTAGAAAGAGTTGAAACTGAACCTGATAAAGAACTCACTGTTGATGAAACAGAATACGCCGTAGCAGATACACTCGATAACGTGGCAATCGTTGAATTTAATGTTGAACTGCTGGCCGGTGTATAACCAAGGGCTGTGATGACAGTACTTGATGTTACACTTCCGCTAAACCCACTCCACGAAGTTCCATTACAAAATTCTAAACTTGTGCCGTTATACCTTAATGTTCCGGCTAGCGTTGAATCACAAGTTGCTGATTCTTGACCAATGCGCACGCCTCCTGAAACATCTAACGTAGTCACTGGACTTGAAGTGCCAATACCTACGCGGTCATTATTCATTACGTTTAATGTTTGATAACCGTTACCGATCACAATCGCGTTTGTCGCCGGCGCACTCACGCCTCGACCAATTACAAAACCTGAATATTGAACGGTGTTATTGCTACCAAAAACAAAAGTTTCGTTAGAACCACTTCCGTTATTGTAGATCTTGTTGTTGTAACCAATAACGTAACCATTATTGCTTCCGCCACCGCCATTATCGATGCTGTTATTAAAACCTAAAAAAAGACTGTTGTTAGATCCACCGCCACCAGTTTGTGCGTTGCTACTACCAACAGCGTACGAACCGCTAAAAGCAGGTAACGTGTTATTTCCAAGCGAAGTCATTCCTGTCACACTGGCTGGTTGAACAGGCTCATAGCCTAATGCTGCGATGATTGTTGAACTGGTCACACCACCGCCACTGATTGCTTCACAAGAAAAACTAACACCGTTATAACTTAACGCTTCGCCAGGATTACACGTTGGAA
>CAMLRE010000058.1 GCA_946482355.1 uncultured Bdellovibrio sp. | reverse complement strand
ACTTAACATTTCTAAATAACCTGATCCGGCTTCTTGGTTACCTTCAAATTCCATTTTCGCACCGACTTCACCGTCATTACCGGTAAAAGTGCGTTTTACATTAGGATCTTTTTGATCAAATGAATTCCAGGCAGAACCGTTTTTAAAATTGCTGATATAAGGATAAATTTTTTCAGCCGGCGCGTTGATCACCGTGCTTTTTTCATAGTGAAACTTGCTCTCTCTGGTTGAAACAAACCCTAAGAACACAATAAGCGCGATAACTAAACCTAAAAAAATCTTTTTGATCATAAATTCCTCTTTCTTATACTTAGATCTGATTAAAAATTAACATACTAATTAGTATGTTGTCAACTCCCCCTAAATTTGCTAGACTTTAAAACGTATGAAAAGCAAGAAACCGGCCACCAAGGCCCCTAAAAAGCAAACCCGCGACCTCGAGAAGTCTCGAAAAGAGATTCTAGATGTGGCATTTATGGAGGTTTTCTCGCGCGGTTTCCAAGGGGTTAGCGTTGATGACATCGTAAAAAAGACGTCGATGACTAAGGGGGCTTTTTACCACCATTTTCCGACAAAGTTAGATTTAGGCTATGCCTTAGTTGAAGATGTGATAAGCCCAATGATTATTGATCGTTGGATTACCCCGCTTGAAAAATTCGATAACCCTTTAGATGGCATTCTTCAGCAGTTGCAAAACTTAATTGGTAATTCTCCACCGGCTCACCTAAAGCTCGGATGTCCTTTAAATAATCTGGTACAAGAGATGTCGCCTGTCGATAAGGGTTTTCATAAACGTTTACAAACGGCTTTAAACCTTTGGATTGATGAAACCGAAAAACATCTTAACCGCGCCAAAGCCAATGGCTTTTTAAAAAAAGATGTAAACACTAAAAAGGTCGCCCAATTTGTGGTGATGGCGCACGAAGGTTTTTACGGAATGCTTAAAGGCTTAGATGAGCCAAAAGCTTTTCACGCCTTATATGATTCATTAGAACAATACTTTGAAGTCATCTCGGCTTAGTGCATTTCTTTATTCGAAACGATCATCTTATCTTTAGCTGAATCAGAAATTGCGTTTTTAGCCATGGCTAGAGCGACTTTTTCAGCGGTGATCGGTTCGTATTTTTTCATAAAGCCTTTAAATAAAAATTTAGCATTCTTATAAACAGCTGTTACGATTTCTTCACCTAAGCGTGAAGGCTGGCCTAAGTTATCACGTGTACCGATTAATAAACTTGGTTGATAAATACGAGTTTTCTTTAAATGCAAAGCTAACACGTCTTTTTCGGTTTCGCCTTTTACACGCGTATAGAAATTTGTCGAAGATAAGCTTGCGCCCATCGCCGAAACTAAATGAAACGAATTCGCATCACAGTTTTTTGCTACTTTTGCGAAACTTAAAACATAGTCATGATCAACTTTACGAAAAGCTTCTTGTGAGCCGGCTTGTTTAATCGTTGTTCCTAAAGCACAGAAATAATCAGCTCCGGCAGGAAACTTTTGCTGTTCTAAATTTTCAAAAGCTAAAACGACGGTTTCAATTTTTTTATCGCTAAACTCAACAGCTCGGCGCGCGATCACATAAATTTTATCATAATGCTGGCTGTAACTTAAGGCTTTTACTAATTCTGTGCCAACAAGACCTGTTGCCCCGATAATCACTGCAGTTTTCATTTTTCCCTCTGAGCTTTATCTAAAAATTTACGAAACAAACTACCTTCTGGCAAATAATCGTCGATAATTTTCTCAGCCTGGACGTCAGTCATATCACGAGCTTCATTTAAAAGGTCTTCATATAAATTTTTAGTGGCGCCAACAGCTAACGACGGAAATGCGCCATCATCAACTTCACCAAAGGCCACGATTAAAAATTTAGAGAATAGCTCTTTCATTCCCCGATTATAAAAACGTTCGTTATCTTTACCCCGTAAATCAGTGAGCTGCTTTAACTGCTTTGTTGATAACGGCGAATCGCTTTCTAAAGTTTCTAGTAAGTTTTTAGCTATAGGTGAAATATGCGGTTCATCAAACTGGTGTAACGACTTTCGAAGTAACGCCGTAAATAACTTGCGCGAAAAAAAAGTCGCGCGCCCCTGGTACCATTTTGAATAAACGACTTCGCGGCTATCTGAAAGCTTTTTCATTAAGGCCCACAGATCACCGACGCGGTCATCACCGTCTGAATCCCATTCCCAGCGCATTTTAGATTTTGGATAAAATTCTGACCACAAAGACGCTGGTTCTTTTTTATTATTAATCGGAAACACCAGAAGTGCCCCGCGGGCATTAATTTTACTGACGGCCGTTTTTTGCTTCATATAGTTCTCAAGTTAGTTTTAGGTGTGCAACCCACGTGCCGCGTACTTGAAATGGAAAAGTAATTTCAGGAAATAGTTTTAACATTGGGGCTTTAAGTTCTTCTCGGACCAAAAAGTACGCTTGACCCTGGGATTTTAGCGAACTTTGTATAAAGCGAATCATTGTCTGCCAATCTGAATCGACAAAAAAGCGGCAGCGATTTTTAAATTCATTCGGAGACAACATACCTTGGCCCACAACAAAGTAAGGAGGATTTGATACGATTAAATCGTATTTTTTGTCATTATTAACTGAAGCGTAACTGTTTTGTACCCAGTTTAATGAAACCGGCTGATTTGCAAAATGACTTTGTAATAGCTCTTTATTCTTTAAAAAATGCTCGTGATAGATTTCTTGCACTTCTAAAAAATCAACTTCGCCCTTAAAAGATTTTTCGTTTAACTGGTGAAACAGTAAATCCAGACCTACAATGCCACAGCCAGCACACAGATCTAGAATGTGTATGTTGTCATGGGCCAGCTGATCACTGTGTCTTTCAAATATTTCGCGCGCTAGAAACACCGAATCATGACTAAAATGATAATCGCTGGGCTGCGAATAATGAAAAGTAGGATATTTATTGATCGACGACACAAACTCAATCATACCTGCTCACGTGGAAGAAAAACATACTTCGTTAGGCCAAGGCGACTCGCGTTAGTCAAGTTGCCACCATATTGCCACAGCGACATAGCATAAAAAGCGTCTGTGCGTGGAATAAATTTTGAACTTCTTATATTTTTAGCATGCAAGACGATCAAACAAAACTTCCTAAGCCCGGCGAAAATAAACTGAATTTTGGTATGATGTTTATTGTCTTAATGACTATAGTTCTTCTGAATAACTTTCTGTTCCGCTCGCGCGCCGAAACGATTCCTTACAGCGAATTCTTACAGTTGTTAGATAAAAACCAAATCACCAATGTTGTCATTAGCGAAACGACGGTCAGCGGCGAAATCAAAGCTGATGACCCAAAGAATGTAAAATTCTTTTCTACTAACGTTGTTAATGATGAAACCTTAGTACAAAAGCTACACGATAAAAACATCACCTTTCGTAGCGAATTTAAAGATCCTTTTTGGCGAATCGCTTTTGCCTGGCTTGTACCGATTCTATTTATTTATTTTCTATTTAATTTTGCCGCTAAAGGCATGAGCCGCGGGGCAGGCGGAATACTTTCTTTAACCAAATCCCGCGCTAAGATCTACATGGAAAAAGCTGTAAAAACCACATTTGCCGATGTGGCCGGCGTAGACGAGGCTAAAGATGAACTCGCCGAAGTTGTTAATTTTCTTCAAGATCCACAACGTTATTCACGATTAGGCGGCCGTGCCCCAAAAGGAGTTTTATTAGTTGGTCCTCCGGGAACTGGTAAAACTTTATTAGCACGCGCTGTCGCTGGCGAAGCGAAAGTCACTTTCTTTTCTATTAATGGATCAGAGTTTGTTGAAATGTTTGTTGGCCTTGGCGCAGCCCGTGTGCGTGATCTTTTTGACCAAGCTAGATCACAAGCACCATGTTTATTATTTATCGATGAAATTGATGCCTTAGGAAAATCACGCGCTTTTGGTGTGATTGGCAGCGGCGGTAATGACGAAAAAGAACAAACTCTTAATCAATTGTTAGCCGAAATGGATGGCTTTGATACTTCTGAGGGCGTTATTATGATTGCGGCCACTAACCGGCCCGAAATCTTAGATCCAGCTTTACTTCGTGCCGGGCGCTTTGATAGACAAATTTTATTAAGCCCTCCTGATCAGGTAGGCCGTCTGCAAATTTTAAAAGTGCACGCCAAAAGAATTACTTTAGATCCTCATTTAGATTTAAATCATATCGCTTCTTTAACTTCAGGATTTTCTGGTGCTGATTTAGCCAATCTTGTGAATGAAGCAGCTATTGTGGCTACAAGAAGAAACGCTGACTTTGTTAGCGAAGATGATTTTACCCAAGCCATCGAACGCCTGGTTGCTGGCTTAGAAAAGAAAAGTAAAGTGATGAGCGAAAAAGAAAAAACCCGCATCGCTTATCATGAAATGGGTCATGCAACTGTCGGCTTAGCGTTAAGCACAACTGATAAAGTTCACAAAGTAAGTATTATTCCGCGAGGAATGGGCGCTTTAGGTTACACTATTCAACGCCCTACCGAAGACCGTTATGTTTTAGATGAAGATGAACTTTTAGATAAAATCGCAGTTCTTTTAGGTGGCAGATGCTCTGAAGAAATTTTCTGCGAAAAAATATCAACAGGTGCCAGTGATGACTTAGCCAAAGCCACTGACCTGGCCCGCGCTATGGTAACTCAATTCGGTATGAGTCAAAAAATCGGAATGGTCACTTTAGAAAATAAGCGTGCTGCCTATCTACAAGGGCAGTTTGAAGGTAGCGGAAAACTTTTAAGCGATCGTACTGCTTCAGATGTTGATCAAGAAGTCAGAAATATCTTAGATAAAAGTTTTGCGCGCGCGACAGAATGTTTAACACGAAATAAAAATTTTATTTTTGAAGCTGTTAAAGTTTTGCGCGAATCAGAAACTTTAAATGAACCAAAGCTTATGGAACTCTGGAAAAAATTCGGAAAACCTAGAATTCATAATCCCCCGCAACCGGTTCCTGAAAAACCACTCGATCATTAATTTTTTCGTGGCACTTTCTTTGCTGGATTACGCTCCTATTCACCAGCAAAGGATGCAATATGCTTAAATACTTTTTCGTTACTTTTTTCTGTGGAATTTTAACTTACGCGAACACCTTAAGGATTTCAGCGAGGCAAATTGGCCCGACCGAAGAAGATCGCCAAATAATCACAGAAAAACTTTTACATCACCCAGTGGTTTTAAAAGCTCTTGATCATAAAGACTACCGCGTAATTGCGTCATCACTTGAAGACCGTCCTTTTTCATCAGGCGTTGATTATACCGTGCATATTTTTAATTACACTGATGCAAAAATGCTAAGAATCACAGGGCCCAGTGATTTTTCACTGCTCCCAAAAATTGAAATGACGATTGAAGATGTAGCAGCGTCTCCTGAAGAGTACGAAGAAGCTGTGCAAGTGCTCGCAGATAATTCTGATTTTTCACAAGGTTTAATTAGCGGAGATTTAGTCGCTTACGAACCGATGCCAAGCACGCTTGCAAGTCCCGATACCTTTCGCGGAATTGGTGGGCCACGCATTGTAGGTGTTGGTGTTCGTTCACAAACTGATCCAACGATTCATGAAATCGTAGGAGTCAATTTAAGTACAATGGAAGTGATTCGTTTTCCTGAAAAAGCACCTCCTACATCACTAGCTACTTTAGCAGTCTGCGGCTTACCTAATGCCGGACAAGCCGTAACAGGAAAAGGGCGCGCAGGATCAGCACAAATTGACATTAACGATGAGAACGGACCGTTATGGAATTTTATAGCTATTCGCCCGTCAGCTTCTTCGGGCAGTAAAGGTTCTGGTTTAGAACTTAGAAATGTTTATTACAAAGGTAAATTAATTCTAGCCCGCGCTCATACGCCAATTTTAAATGTGCAGTATTCTGGTGGCGTGTGTGGACCGTATCGTGACTGGTCTTATGCCGAAAATTATTTTAGTGCTGTGGGTTCTGATGAAGCTCCGGGAATTCGTATTGCTTCAGAACCTCCAACAACTATTTTTGATACCGGCAATGACCGCGGAAATTTCAGAGGTGTTGCGATTTATCAAGATGAAGAAAAAGTAACGCTAGTTACAGAATTTTCTGCTGGGTGGTATCGTTATGCCAGTAAGTTTGAATTATATCCTGACGGAACCATTAAACCGATCTTTCAGTTTTCAGCCGTTAGAAATTCGTGCGTGTGTTACACCCATCACCACCATGTGTACTGGCGTTTTGATTTTGACTTAGACGGAAAACCAAATTCAGCGATGGTTTCAAATGGTTCTGAATTTAGACCGGTTGATTACGAAACAATGTTTAGAAAAAATGACGATAATAAATACTGGCGCATCACAAGTTCCGATGACAACAGTATCTACGATGTTATGCCTGGTGAAAACGATGGTGCAGCTGATTATTATGGTGTAGCCGATGCGTGGCTGCTTCGTCAAAAAGCCAGCGAAATCGATGATAACCGTATTCGCACTTCAACACGTGCAGCGCTTAATAGTTTTGTGACCGGTGAAAATATTTTTAATCAAGATTTAGTGATGTGGTATTCAGGGCACTTTATTCATTCGCACGATGATATGCAAAAAGATCACGAGGGTGAATTAGGGCCAACGTTAACCCCAATTACGCGCTAAAATTTATTGGGCGCAGTCTTCTTCATCACGAAGAAATTTTTGATGAATCGGAGTCATGCGCTCTTCAGGTAAATTATTAAAATCAGGTTTTACCCATTTAGGATCTTGCACCGTCATCGGCGTTGCGTGAGCGACAAGGCCTGTATCACGCCAAAGCTGGTTTAAAATCATGGCTGTTGTTGCAGCACCGTCAGCCATTCTATTTTTGGCTAACTCTAATTGAATAGCCGCGCCATTTTTACTGCGGCCATACTTATCATCATTTTGAAAGATCTGGTCACGGTAAGAAACCGAACGCTCGATTTCTAATAAGATGGCATCCATAAGATTACCGTTAAATTGACTTAAGAAATTCGGATCACGCAGTAAGTTTTGCGCACGTTTTTCCACATCTTCGCGAATTTTTATTTCATCTTTAATGATTGAAGCTTCAAAGTAAGAATGAATGCCTTTATTGCCTGTTTGTTGCCCGTCGTAATTTTCGCTGACATGCAGGGGCTGAGATAAGTCACCAATATAATGAGTCATTACGCCAACATACTCGAGAGCACTTTTCATATCGTTTTGAGTAAAGCTATAAAAAGCTAACTGATATAACTGGCGAATGCGCCACGGCGCTACACCATTAATATCAATCGTGCTTTGGCTGTATTTGGTAACGGCATCTGAATAACTGCTCGGAAATCTAATAATCTGATTATAATCTTGTGGAGCGTAATAAGCGTCGACTTGAAACCAGTGCGTGTTTGCTTCGCCGGCTTTTGTTGCGGGAGCTTTCCACACACGGTCAGGAACTGTTGTTAGTTTTCGAAGAGGTTCAAGGTTAGATTGCCAGAAAGCTGCGCCATCCGTAGTTATGTTCGCACCTACGTAGGCCACGATTTGGTGGCCTTTGGCTCCCCAGCAATAAACGAGATGGATTTAGAACAATATCAAAAAAACGCCCGTGATTTTTTTCAACATTTACATTCCTTCCTTGGAACTTCGCTGTTGATTAAACGCTAGCAAGCTTTTGCTAGCAAACGAAATTAGAAAAAGTTTTGTCTGATATAACCTAGACCTTTGGTTAGGATTCTGTTTGGATTACTTAAATTTAGCCGTAGCTACATAGCAAATCTCGCCTTGCGCCAAAGATCCGCCTTTATAGATTGTTGCGTCTAACACAGTGGTATCTTGTAAAGCTTGGTCACGTAAAGCTTCGCATTCACTTTTTAAGTGCGCACAAATTCCTGGTTGGTCTTTTGTATCACACACCCAGTTTAATTTTTTATATGTTTCAGAAACGATTTTTACATTTTCAAGTTCAGAATGAATTTCAACTTGGCAGATAATTTCAGCTTGTCCGTTTTGATCGACTTTGTTTGACCAAGAGTAAGTAAAATTTTTGTAATCTAAAACCACCGGACGATTTTGCGCGATCATATTTTTGCGACCTTCGATATTAGCTAAGAATTTTTCGCATTTATTTCCAAGCTCAGATACTGTTCCTTGTTTCATCCAATTTAAAACTCTTTTTGAAGGTTTACCGAAAGTGCATTTCGTACCTTCTGCATTACAACCAATACCTGTGTAATAAGGTGCCGCAGTTACAACTTGAGAAAAAGCCACTACTGAAATCAATGCCGCTACAAATTTTTTCATGATTAAAACCTCGTTAAAATAGAATTCATTTTGTTCGGAAATCTTAATAGCGAATCTTAGACCAGGCCCCCCGGCTTTTTGGGGGGATTTAAGCCGTTTTAAGATGTCAAATTATTAGACGCTAACCTGGTTTTTGCTTAACAGCGGGCCGCTTTATTGCACTTTTACAGCAATTTCACTGCAAATTTCACGGTGGCGATGTATGAGAAAAGCTATAATTCTTTACATTCTAAGCATTTGCTTTTCTGCCCTAGCGCACGCCCAAAATGACTCATCAGATTTGCCTGTGAATGTTTCGCCCGAAGAAAAAATTGCTAATTTTACGATGGTCTACGCTGCGCAATGGACGTACTACCTCATCGTTCATAAAAAAGAAATCGATAAATACGGGTCTTTTGATAACTGGATTAATTACCCTCGTAATCCACACTACGACCGCGATAGTTTTGAATACAATCTTTACCGCCATACTTTAGCAGGTCAGTATTATTATTTATTTTACCGTTCAAGAAATTATTCAGAACAAAATGCGTTTATCTGGTCGGCGATTTCTTCATTTGCTTTTGAATTTACCATAGAAACAGTCACTGAACGCCCAAGCTATCAGGATCTTTATCAAACACCGGTGTTCGGAACAGTGCTTGGTGTGGGCGTTGAAAAATTATCAAACTATTTACATGATACAGAAACTTGGCCCGGGCATTTACTGGGCTATCTTTTAAACCCGTTTACTCTGATA
>CAMLRE010000057.1 GCA_946482355.1 uncultured Bdellovibrio sp. | reverse complement strand
GTTTGATTCACCCACACTGGTGATACGAATCTTAAAACGGTTTTCAGCTTGCTCAAAAGAGTTATCTACTTTTCTACAGCGAACATCAACCAAGTTTGGCGTATTCCACGAAACAGTTGTGTCTTCGCCGGCACCCACTGAAACCACACCATCTTGAATTGTCACAGCAGAAGGTGTGTTTGATGCGCCACCTGTAAGAATAGTAAATTCAGGTACCGCTGTTGAAGTTGGGCATTTAACCACGTATTCAACTTTACTGACGGCTCCTACACGAGAAGTTACACGAAAAATTAAATCTTGCGTAATGCCGCCACGAAAGTAATTTGAATTCACATTTAAAATTTCAATCACCGGAGATGCCGGAGGTAAACTATTACCATTACCGCCACCAGAATTTGAACCATCGCCAGAGCCATCGCCCGGGTTTGATCCTGGATTACCTGGATCTGGTTCATCACCTGGATTTGGTGTAGCCGGAGAATCAATGTTATCACCGGTTGTCGAAGAACCTTTTGAAGCTTCAAGGCTTGAGATATCTTCCATCGAGCCTTGGCAAGCTGTGAAGAATAAACTTAACGTGGCTAAAACCACTAAAGTTATAAAGCTGTGATGGGATTTTTTATAAATCAAGTGAAACACTGTATTCTCCCATCATGTATTGACCTTTAAATGTTGCCGGAAAGTAAAGTTTAATAAGGCCGTTATTTGTATCGACTAACTTGTCAATTGTACGACCGAAACAAGTCATGCCCGTTGGCAGTGGTAAGATAATTTCAGACGAGAATGTCGGTGTCACAACACGGCGGTATAGACGACCACTGTTGTTACAGAAATAAAATACATCAGCACCTTCTTGCACGGTGTGTGTGAAAGATAAGATTGTTCCATTTGAAACTTGTGTCACGTTATAGTATTTGTCGGCTTCAACAAAATTTTCATTGGCATCTGTTTTAAACGAGATCGCACCAATCATTGTTCCGCCGTATCTTGCGACAAGTAAAGCATCTTTATCTTCGTCGTATTCATAACGGGTCGAATTTAAAGTTCTTTCCATATTGTTCGTTGAAGCAATTGAAACCTGCGAATAAGAATTCGGAAAGTGAACAGCGTCACTTCCGGCCGTAATTAAATCACTGTTACCAACAAAGTGAGTTTGTTGACCAGAATCAGTATTTACAAGCTTCATATAATACTGCTGCCAGATATTACTGAAAAGACGGTTGTACTCAGTCACAACTTGTGACGGGCGTACCGCTGGGTTTCCGTTAACCGTAACATCTTTTGGTGGAATGTAGGCAAGCATTACGTTATATCCCGTGCTATCGCCGCGGCACTGGGTATTCATCTTACCATCGCACGAGCCAGTACCTTTTGTATTTACGTAAGGAGTTGATGTACTACCACCACCTAAGATACGCATCCAGCGGCCGCTGTCAGGACCACTGCGAATAAGTTTCATCACCGAACGGTTAGCTTCTGGCGAGAAAACAAATGGTTCACCGTTTGTAGGATCAACGATTAATGCTGGAGCCATATCTTGATAATTACTCCAAGCTCCCATTTCATCTTTAGCTAAGTTTGTCGATACGAAGTACCCAGGTTTAGACGCTGAAGCTTTCCAAGCAAGCGCCCAGTTTGTAGTTTCGTTACCGGCAATAGTTTCAATTTTTTTATCTAAGCTAAATTCGCGTAAAAGTTGGCTGTCATGTTCACGAATAATAAATTTATCACTCGATGTTGAACTGTCATACCATTTACCGAAAGCTTCAAAACGGCCCAGTGTTGAAAGAGTCGCTTCAAAACCATTACGGTCTGCAGGTTTGCGGCCAAATAAGGTCACAACACGGCCATCGGCACCGATCATGCGAACCTGCTGGCCATCAATAAAGAAAATCGTATTATCTTGCGTAACCCAGGCATCACGAAGATAAACCGGGCACGAGTTGGCTAACGTTCCGTCTTCGCAATAACCATTGTAAGTAGAACCTAAGATTTTTTCAAACTTGTTCGTTGAAGTGTTTAGCTTTCCTAAATTCAACTCGAACTGATTTGTATTATAAGCGTAAAGTTCACCACGGCGAGATGTAAAATATCTTACCATGTGTGAGTTAGCATAACCTTTGGCTAATGAATTTTTCAGCGAGTATGTGAATGAATAGTAGTGCGTGCCGGTTCCGTTTGACTGGCCGGTTTTTGGGTTATGATTTGAAGTAAAGTACTCACATTGCGCTGTTGTATTCGGTGGGCAATACTGCCAGAACATATGTAAGGTCGTTGGATTACCGGTGATCGGATTGAATGTGATTCCGCCCACTGCTGAAGGGTAAAGTTCAGAAATAGGTTTGAACGGTTCACCTAGAACACCGTAGCCAGTTAAAGTTAACGGAAGAATTTTTCCAGGTTTCGATGGATCTGCATCTGGGCGGTAAACACGGAAGTCAACACCGCGCCAAGAGTTCGCACTTGAAGGTGTTGTTGTTGAAATATAACTTGGATGCATGTTAACAGCAAAATAAATATCGCCATTAGGCATCGGTGTAAAATGGCGGTACATACGGCTGTAATCATCTGGCGGGCCGGGGAATGTAAATTCGTTTGCGTAAATCCAGGCATTTTGCCAGTACTGCTTAGGAACCTTAGCGTTATAAGCCGTATTTTTTGCTGTGTTGTTGTAATAGCAAAGTGATGTCGGTGATTGTAAACAGCCAACAATCGTTTTAACTTCGCGAACACCGGTTAAGTTTCCTTGTCCGTCACGCTCATCAGTCACTTGACGAATACGGTTATTTTCTAAAATAAGCAAACGGCCTTTATAATCCAAAGAAATTTTTAAAATATTTGAAGCCTTAGCTTCTGTGCGTCCGGCAAGTAAAGAAGGATCATCGACCGAATAACCATCAACTGATGATGCGGCCTCTTTAACATAAACGCGTGCTTTACCATCGAATTGGCTGATTTCAACAACGCCGACAGTTTCATCTAACACAAAAATACGGCCATCTTCGTGAACAACTAATTTACCACCTGAGCGGATATATGAAATATCAATATCAAATTTTGTATTTAAAGCCGAAGCGCCAATTAACGAATCCGAAAGACCTGCGGCAAAACGTAAACCTTGAACTTTACCATCAGCACTTAAAGAAGTGGCTAAGTTAAATGGATTTGTACTGATCGAATAAACAAAGCCTGCTGAATCGCGCACATGCACGCGTAAATAAATCGGCATGTTGTATAAGCTAGCTGGTGGATTCCAGATCAGACATTTATCAATCGAAGCCGGATCTTGTGATGAAATCGTTTGGCAGCCTTGATCAACGGCCGCAGAAATTTCGCTATCAAGCATGGCTGTGCCGCTGGCATTCGTGATATTTTGAAAAGTCACAGCATCTGTTGAGTATTCAATTTTATACGGCTCAACCAGATCAAGCGTTGTGCTTTGATCAATGGTGTAACTCCACTTAATAAACATCGCAGGGTGTGAAGCATCGATAATAGTTTTTTCTAACGGCGGATTATCGCTCACGGTATCATCGTTAGAAGCAATGTTTTTAAGAAACACGATACTGCGCCCTGGCGCATACGAAATTGTGCGGCGGTCGATGGTTTCATCGCCGACATCATTTGTTAAACGTGAAAAGTTTCCGGATTTATCTTTAACCCAGAAATAGAAAGTAAAAGATCCGCCGATCCAGCCAAGTACGCGTTTAAGGTTGCGCACTTGTAAGTTTTTACTTTCAGTCAGACCTAATGAGCTGATTTTTAACCAGCAAGAGTGTTCAGCTGTAGGAATAGCTGCAGAATCTTTTAAACAAAAACTATCTACCGGAGATAAATTATCATCGGCATTAAAATCAATATTCACACCCGGAGATTTTAAATTCAGTGGTGTATCAGCAGAACCATTAAATGTGAGTGTGCCAGCTTGAATAACTGGAGCTGAACTATCCATGATAAATTTACTTGAAAGGGCCGTGAATGTTTCAAGTTTTGCATTACGAGTAATTAATCTAAAACGGAACTGATCACCTTCGTCTGTTAAAGTGATTGGTATAGACCAGCTAAAACCCTGAACTTGGTCATTGTATCCACCAAGATCAGTGGCTCCTGGAATTTGAACCCAAGTTGTACCTGATGTGTATTCGATACGACTAATATAAAAACCAGGATCTGGATTTTCAGCAGTACCTGTTGGAGCATTCGCGCACGCTGCATCCTGTGGATTATTCACAGGATCACAAGTTTTGATAATCCATTTAATATTAAATGTACGGTTGTTGCGAAGGTACGGAAATCCTTCTTGATTCATGCCTTGAGTTGTTGTTTCAACGAATTGAATTCCCGGTGGAATATATTCATCAAGCTCAATACCGCCGGCACCTTTTTGTGAAAGGTTAGATAAAAGTTCTTCTTCTAAGATAGAACCGGTACAGCCTGTAAGTAGGGTAAGAATAAGTAAAAGGTAGATTTTAAAATTTTTCACTTTTTACCTACCAATACAGCGAACTGCTGCCGGGTTGTTACGTTGTTTATATTGGCGAGAACCGGTTTTACCACTGAATGTCCACGCATTTTTACGATTTGAAGCTGATGTTGTCGCTGTCCATTCTTCGTCGGTATTAACACCGATATCTGGTAACACAAATCTTAAGCCGTGATGATTTGCTAAAATATAATCGTACATTGATGGCACACGCCATAACACACGCCCTGTGGCTGCAGTTAAACTTGGAGTAAGACCTGCTTTACCCGGAGTTGTTGATGTATTGTACGTTGTGGCAAATAAATTTGGATCGCCATTTTCAGGAAGATCAATATAACAAGCCGATATTGGCGTTGTTTGATCTTGATAAGTGGCGTTGTCACAGTAATTTGACGGATCATCTTCGGAAGAAGTTAACTGGTCATAGACCATGTCAGTGCCATCAAAAACTTTTCTTCCGTTACTTCCGGTAGATTTACACCAATTTAAACTCGTCGAAACCAGAGAACTCCACATTAAGCCTGTGCTTGTATCACGCCAAACTTCGTAGGTTTTACTTGTATCAACGCTATCACGTTTGCGTGTGATAAGTTCCCAGTCAGTTTGACCGGCGTTACCTTTAACGGTTCCTTTCCAAGTTGCATTACTTCCAAAAACAGAAGCGCAGTTGGCCTGACGGGCGCTGATAGTACCGATCGTTCCGCATTGAGTGTTGCTCCATGTGCCGCGGTTAACTTTAACTACATCAGCTTCAGAGTCAGTCGCAATTTTTGGAACCGGGTGATAATCAGTCGGGTAAATCTGACTTGAGTTTTGATTTGGATTTGCCTCAAGGCGGTTAGATTCACCGGTTAAGTTTTGCTTGTAAGTCATTCTGTTTACAGCAGTACTGCTTGAAGGTACACGGTGCGCACCACTGCCATACACGATTTCAGGTGCGTCGTAAGTTCCGCGCACGCCAAAAATCACAAGCCCTCTTTGAATATTGTCTGGATCTAAATCAGGTTCAATCGCTGATTTTAAATCGATTGTCGTATAACAAAGACCTACTTTACCTTGAGCACAGTTATCGTTTCTTCCGCCCTGAGGTAATTTGTAAACAAAGCGTCCTACTGTTGAAGAAACTACGCCGTTATTAATTTGAATTGATTTAACGTCGCCTTTAGTTTTACAAGAATAAGCATTTAAAGCTGTGCCCGAAGCGCCCGGAGTTCCATCCGGTGATTTTTCTGTACAGTTTGTGTCGTTTTCAACATACGCATCAGCATCATCAATCCAACAAGGTTCATTATTTGATCCGTAGATACAATTTTTACCACGACCACCGTAAGAACCACTGATCAGTTTGCTTACACCATTAATAGTTCTTGTAACTTGAGCCGGGTAGAAGAAGCCGTTAAAGTCATTACGATCAGGAGTTGTACATGAAGTTGTTTGTAAGCCAACTCCAGGGCCTGACATCGGACAAGTGTTTGCTGAGACCGTGTTACGAATAACGAAGTTAGGAGTTCCACTTGTTTTCAGAGCGTTACCGTCAATGCTAAAGCCATCAGGTGTTGTTGTATCAGTAGTATTAATCCAACAAGCCCCTTTAGGTTTTGAACCATCGTATTTATTCACAAGTTTATATGAAGTAGAGTCAACCTGAACAAATGAACATTCAAGGTCACGGCCGCCCCAGTATGATGAATAAACATAGTAGTTACCAGCCGGTGCGTAACAAGTATTTGTATTGTGAGCTGTTGTTTGTGATACAGCACCATTCACATCACAATTTGGATAAACTGTATTATCAAGCGTACCAACGATACCAAAGATTTTTTTATCTTTAACAATGTTTTCCGGTTTTAAACCAGCCGATTGCCATGTGATTTCATTACCTTCATGCCAGCCTGGAGCTAGTTGAATCGTCGTAGCTTCTGCCGGTGCCGTGTAATGTTGTAAATAATTTGAACTGCGCGGGCCGTATTGAACGTCGTAAACATAAGACGTATTTAAGACGCCGCACTTTTTTGTGATAATTGCATTAAGGTCACATAATACTAATCCTGTCGTATCAATGACAGAATCATTAGAATTTACTTCTGCATGCGCAAGAGTAAAATTAAGAAGTAGGGTAAGAATAAACATTAGCGGCCGATACATCTAACCCCCGCTAAATCTGAACGGTTAATTAATCTGTGCGCTCCATCCATTGAGTTAACGCCCCATGCTTCGCTGCGATTTGCTGAATTAATTGTACCGGTCCATTCTACTAACGGCACCGTACGTTGAGTTCCCATATCAGGTAAAACAAAACGGATACCGTTGTATTCGGCCACTTCGTAGTCATAAAGAGTAGGAACGCGCCAATGGATTTTTGGTGAAGACGATAAATTTAAATCGGCTTTACCGTTGATCGTGAAATCAGAATCGACATTTGTAAAACCTAAATCTTCTAAACATGCGCTAATTACAGAAGCTGCTGCATCTTGAGCTTGATTGGCTGTATTGTTGCAAATTCCAGACGGATCAGTTTCTTTGTAGCGGTTATTAACTGAAGCGTTTGCGCTATCGCTGCTGCCTGAAGCTTTACACCAGTTTGTGCCTTCACTGATTAGTGAACTCCACAACATCATTGTTCTTTCATCACGCCAGACTTCAACCATAGTCGCTGTTGACGCATTTAACTTACGAGTGACAAGAGTCCAACGACCTTGGCCTGCATTACCACTTACGACACCATCCCATGATGAAAGTGAACCGAACTTAGCACCGCAGTCTGAAATTTTCTTATCTAAAGTATTAAGTGATACATCAACGCCGCACTGAGTTTGTCCCCATGATGAACGCTCAGGTGTGGCCAGAACATTTTGTTCTGCCGTTGAACCATCGTCATCTTTCATAATCGATGTGACTTCGCGGTACGGTTTTAATGGCTCATAATAGTTAGGCACAGTTGTCGGAAGCGCATCTTCTGAAGCTCCGGCAAAGTTATTATTTTCTTCATTTAAAGTCAGTTGCGGAACTGATTTATCACGATGCATACCTGAAGCCCAAACACCGATACCACCGAACGAACCCGTAATACCAAAAATATTTACACCGGCTTTAATCGCTGAAGTATTTAATAGATTTGATAGGGCAATAGAAGCTGATTTTTTCTGACCCGCAGGAATAATCAATGTTTTAGTTGTCGGATTAGTTAAGGCATAACTTGGATTTAGATACCAGATACCTGCACGAGGATTTTCAACATACTTACAGTCATTGTAAGCTGTCGTGCAGTTGTTTTTACAAGTCGTGTTTGATCCACAAGCAGTGTTACAAGAATTTTTAGTTGCGGTACACGCATTATCAGCACATTTTGCGTAACCCACAGGTGTAGCACCCGAAACAGTTTGGCGTTCATAACAACTATAATAACAAGATGAATACTGACCAAAACATTTATTCGAATCAGCTCCGGCCTGCGCGTTACAAGTATTTTTTGCAGTCGCACATGTATTTACACATGAATTTAAAGTCGTGCGACAAGATGAGTTTTCACTTGTCGTGAAAATATAGTTGATGTTCGCCGATACTTCGGCGCCGGAATAATAACACTGACCTAAATTGGTTCCGTTACAAACGCGAAAGCGCCCATCATAAGCCGTGTTATAAACATAGCGGCTGTTACCAGGAGTTAAACACTGGGCTGAATTTTTACTGACAGGTTCATCTAAACCGCCAAGCCAGTTAGAAGGTAAGTTGTCATTTTGATCTTCAAGACATAAAGGTGTTGTCGATGTATTACCTAAATTCACCGAACGAGTTTGATAAGGCGGAATATCTAACCAGCACGGAGGATTAGGTACAGGTCCGCACACAGTAACACGGCCGCCGTAAACATCCGGATAGAAAAATTGATTTTGCGCCACTTGGCAGAAATCACGAACGATACCACTGATTGTCGGAGATTTTAATTTTCCATACGTAGGGCTACTCACAACAGTATCCCAGAATGTTCCGTTATTGTTATTATAAGTACATGCCAAAGGAACTGAGTTGGCATTAGCTAAGTAAAAATCCTGACCGAAGTTTTGTACGAAACAGCTTTGAGAGTTTGCACCACCGGCCATATTACAGTTTTTATCGCGACCATTAAATGGTGTTGTATAGATAAAGTTATTTTCAGGGGCCACACACTGATTGTTGTTCGCTAAAGAAGAGATATCAGGAACTGTTGAAGTAGAAGAAGCTGTATCTGTACTTGAACAGTAAACTTTTTGCGTGCTCGCGAATGTTCCAGTTAAACCAAAGATCGAAGTGCCTGACACGATATTAGAAGCGATGTAGTCAGGATTATAGCTTCCGCCTTGTTGACTTAAAGATTTATCGAGAGTCATAACAGCAAAGCCTGTTGACCAAGCCATGGGTAATTGTGAAACAAGCGAAACACCTTCAAAACCAGAATCACCGTAAACTAATGTCGAAGAAGTCGATATAGTTTGCGACGCAATTTCTGTTCCGCGACCAGAATATTTTTCTTCAGAAATAAAATACTCGTCGTAACCATCAG
>CAMLRE010000056.1 GCA_946482355.1 uncultured Bdellovibrio sp. | reverse complement strand
GTAAGGCGATGGCATCGGAACAACTTTTACAGTTTTATCACGAGTTACGAATGTCGTTTTTTTATGTTCAAAGATAGAATAGTAAACCGCTAAATTATTTTTGCCTGAGCGGAATCTTAAACGCGTTTCTTTGTCATTTGATAAACCTGACTTAATCACCGAGTCAGCGTTTCCGTAGTACGGAAGAACTTTGTCGAATTCACCGTAATTAAAATTAACAGTGAATTTATAACCACGGCTAAACATATTTAAAAAACCAGATTGTGTATTTTTATTGGTGATTAAAAACGGTTCTGCATTTAATTGCTGATCTACATCTACTTTATTGAAGATATATTCTAACGTTGCAGGATATGTCTCTTCACCGGCACTCATCTCCATAACGGGAGCATATTTTTGCGCTAACATTTCGCGCTCTTCTTTAGAAATTGTATTTTCTTCTGGATCAATCGCGAAAACTTTTTGTTTCCAGAAAACTTTGTCGCTGTCATCAGATAAAGCAAAGTTGTAAATTCCACTGCGAGCGACAGGAACTTCAACAATAAAAGGTTCTTTGTTAACAGTAACAGCAGCTACATCAGTTACGTTTGTAAAAGCATTTGAACCATCAGCGTCTTGAATAATTAAATCTTCGAATGTGACTTTAACGTTATAGGCATCAGAGAGATCGAATAATTTTGTAAAATTATTTAATTGAACTTTAATTTTGCCATTCTTATTTTCAAGCACAGTAAACGCCGGTGGATTTTTTTCTGAAATCGGACATTGAGCAATGTTAGAAGGGTAACGGTTTTGATTATCAAAAGACGTACAAGCCGACAGCAAAACAGTAGCTAAAAGTATAAGTTTTTTCATACTTTTAGTATCTCAAACGAGAGGTAAATTAAAAGACTAGGTTTAAAAGAGTCTTATGACTTAAGTCTGGCAATAAAACTTAAATTGCGACCGCTGGTTTGTTTGTCGCGGCGATAAGAACGAAGACGCGTGTCTGACACGGTATCAATTGTTAATTCGTGTAAATGAAATGGAATAGCCACTGACTGAAGCTGATTTTTCACGATCGTTTTTAGATCGATATAAAACTTATTATCGCGTGAAATAAAAACCTGCGGATCGGCTTTTTGTGTATGAAGTAAATACACTTTTTCAAGCTGTTCTTTAACATCAAGATCAACTTCAAAACTTTTTTGTAAAATATGTGGGCCTACAAAAATTTCTGCTTCCTGCATTTTAGCTAAAACAAAAGATTTTGGCGTGATTTGGTTTTCAACTCCACGCCAGCCGGCATGAATAGCTAAAATCATATTTTGCTTTTTGCTGTAAGCCAGTAACGGAATGCAATCAGCTGTTTTTATAACTAAAGCCACACGTGCTTCTTCAGTAAAATGCGCATCAGCAATGGTTTCGCTGCTATCTGGTGACGAGGGAACACAGACATCAGTGTGCTTTTGATGAACTGTGCGAAAAGAAAGTTCGGGATAAGCCTGCTTGATTTGATTCAGCGTCGCTGAATTTTTGCCGAAAAAAATTAGGTAACCATCTTTTTCTTGGATAAACCCTAAATCTGTTTCGGTAAAACTCATAAAATAAATCCCCAAGATTTAATTTTTTCAAAATCAGCTCTGGGCCAATCGATCATAAATTTCATCGGCTCTTTGGTTTTTGGATGTGTAAAACCAAGTTCGGCCGCGTGCAGATAAAATCTATTTACGCCGTGTTCTTTAGCTTTTTTGGCTGAATAACCATAAGTTACATCACCCACAAGCGGGTGACCTAATTCAGACATATGAACACGAATCTGGTGGGTGCGGCCTGTTTCAAGTTGCACACGAACTAAAGATTTAGACTGAGAACTTTGTAAAGTTTGATAGTGCGTAACCGCCCATTTGCCTTTTTCAAAAGTTTCATCAAACTCAGTCACGATGCGATTATTTAATCTAACAGAAGCAAATTTTTTGCGATCATTCGGATGACGGGCTAAGTAACTTTGAATTGTGCCTTTACCAACTCGCGGGCGACCATCGACAACAGCGTAATAAATACGGTGCGTGGTTTTATTTTTAAATTGAATTGATAAGTTGTCGTGAGCTTGATCGTTTTTAGCAACAACAAGTAAACCACTGGTTTCTTTATCTATACGGTGAACAATGCCCGGACGTTCTTCGTTTTTCATCGAAAGATCTTTGGTATGAAAAAGAAGAGCGTTCACTAAAGTGTTTTGTTCGTGCCCCGCCGACGGATGAACAACTAGGCCAGCAGGCTTATTGATCACGATCACATCGTTATCTTCAAAGAGAATATCTAATTTAAAATCGTAAGGAACAAGCTCAGTCGGCTTTACTTCAGGAATAATAATATCGATCACGTCAGATGCTTTTAGCGCATGAGACGCTTTTGTGCGTTCGTCATTGATTGTAATATAACCCTTTTCAATCATGTTTTGCGCATAACTGCGCGTAGAAATAACGTCTTTGAAAAAGGGTTCATCCACCAACACTTTATCTAGGCGTAAACCTACATGGTCGGCGGTAACTGAGAATGTGATTTTATTTTGTTTTTGTTTGCTCAAGTTTTGACTTGTAAAGCTTCATGTAAGATTCAGCAACTTGTTTCTCGTTAAGGCCTAACGTTTTTGCAAATTGTGTTACGTAACCACGAACAAATACCGGAGCCGGTAAGTTTTCTGGTTCCATCTTTTCAAGAGCGGCTAAATACCAAGGATTAACTTTTGTTTTTTCATGAAGAAGTTCTAAAGAATACTGTTTGTATTCACGAACTTTTTTAAGAAAATCGCCATTCCAGTCAGCACAAGATTCGATTTCAGTTTCTAAAGCCTGATTTTTTTCGTAAGCAGGTTTTTCAGATTCTAAAGAATCAATTGGAGCTGTTTGCAGCAAACTGTTTTCATTGAAAAGTTCGTTGCTGGCTTTTTTCACAGCATCTAATGAAAGATCAGAGGCTGAATAAGATTTAGATAATAAACGTTTTTCGTAAATATTGCGGTAGTTCTGATTGCTAAGAACAGAATAAGCTTCTTCAATCAAATCGCGTAGGGCAGAGGCTTCTGCTTCAGTGAAGACACTGTACAAAGCCGCGTTTTGAGCAGAGTAAGTTCTTTTTGCTTTTTCATAGGCCACAGTAATCTCATGTTGAGTTGCTGTGTTTGGGACTTCCAAAATTTCGTAATAATTGTTCTTAGAATCTGTGCTCATCTTAAATTATGATACGGCCCGTAGTTCACTTGGATCAATCAATTGTTTACAGATTTTGTAAAAATCATGACAGACCTCGGAATACGGCATCAATGCAAAAACATTTTGCAGATTTGATGTGTTCATAAATGTAGATTGCCACACGGCATTATCAAAAGAAATAGCTCCAGAAAAGCGCACTTGGATATCGTGTTTTTTGAATAAAGCTGATTCTAAAGACTTTGCTAAGCCTCTATGTTGTGAAGAACGGCAGAAATTAGCCAAAAGATGTAAATTTTTCTTGTTACCATCGTGCGCTACATACTGTTCGATGAACGAGTATGTTTTTTCAACGGATGTTGGTTCGCAGTTGCTGACGATAAAATTACGTTTTGCGTAAGCCATTAAACTAAAATTAGCTTTTTGTGCGCCAGGGCCCAAGTCGAAAATAATTACATCATAATCCAATTTTTTAAGCTGTTCTAATAAAGCATCTACTTTGAAAGTGCATAATTCTTGGCCCAATTGCGGAACAATAAAGCCGGGAATAAAATCTAAGTTCGGAAAAGTTGAACGCATGATCATGTCACGGCAGCCTTCAGCTGACGAGTTTAAACCATCAAGAATCGATTTTTTAAATTCTTTTAAGCCAAGAACTGTGTGTAAGTTCGCACCTGAAATATCAAAATCAACTAACAAAACTTTTTTTCTTAATTTTGCTAAACTGATTCCAAAGCCTGAAGCGACGAATGTTTTTCCAACGCCACCTTTGCCACTTGCGACACACCAAATTTCTGCCATGTTGAACTCCCGAAGATACTACAGAGGTTGATACTTGATTCCGTTCAAGTTCTCTTCGGCTTCGGACGCTCTTAAGTAAAGAGGTAAAAGTTTCGACCAGTGAAAAAATTTATTTTCTAGACCTGCTAAGTGACCGACTGCAACCGCTGTCGGATAGTCGTGAGCTTGTTCGTTGCGGATTAATTTATCCGAACAATTTTTGGTTAAATAATTTTCGTAAGCAGAAAATGCATCACCGACAAATAAAATAGGTTTTGTAATGAATGAATTTAATTCTTGAACGCGTACAACCTGCGGGGGTCTTGTTTCAACCAGAGAATTATTTTCGATTTTATAGGTGGCGATATACACCATATTTTTAAAAGCATTGAGTGCGCAGGCAATTTCAGTCTGATTCAGCGAAAGAGCTAGATCTTGGTTTAGGTAAGCTAGACTTTTTAAGCTATCAATACCGGCCATTTCTTTATTAAAAATTTCAGAAAAAGTTTTAACAGTATTAAAACTGATGCGAATGCCGGTGAAACTTCCAGGCCCAAGTCCGGTCACAAAGTGATCGACATCTTTAAGTGAAACTTTGGCTTCAGTTAGACAATCTTGAATTAAGATATTCAAGGCTTCAGCGTGCGACCCCTGGCGGAACAGCGACTTTTGTGAAAGCAGTTGGCCATCTTTATGAATGGCCACACTTCCAAGTAAAGTGCTGGTCTCGCAGGATAAAATGATCATAGGATTTTAGCTTTTAAAAATAAACTTCGTGAAGTCATTAAATAACGCTAACACCATTAAACCCATTAACAGAGCAAAACCGATTTGGTGGGCGATTTCTAATTTTCTTCCACTCAGTGGTGAACCTTTCACGATTTCAATAGCATAAAATACTAAGTGCCCGCCATCTAAAACCGGAACCGGAAGTAAATTTAAGATAAATAAGCTGATCGATAAGATACCCATCGTCATTAAAAATTGCTGTAAACCCATAGCGTAAGCATCAGAAGCTGCTTTACCGATAGAGATCATACCACCAATATTTTTATGCGAAACTTCGCCCTGGAAAAGGCGTACAAACGACATCACGGTCATTACTGAAATATCCCATGAACGGTCAAAACCTTTAACAGTCGCGGCAATTAAAGAGTCTTCAGATACTTTAACTAGCTCAGGTTGTGAGATGTTCATCATCGGCATAATACCGATTGTGTAACGTTTGTCTTCTTTACCTAAGTTTGTCATTTGTGAAGTCACTTGCGGCGTGATTTTTTTCACGATCTCAGTGCCTTCGCGAGAAATTTTAAACTCTAAAGCTTCTTTTCCGTCGTAACTTTTGATTGTTGTTAAAACGTTTTCCCAAGATTCCATCGGTTTACCGTTAATTGACACGATTTTATCGTGCTTCATTAAATCAGCTTGCGCTGCTGGAGAGCCCGGAACGATTTGTTCTAAGTATAATTCTGTATTTTCAATTCCTAAATCAGTGATTGATTCGATTTTTTTATCGGCCGGTAAGTTTAAAGTTAACTGTACAGTTTCTTTTTTATCATTTGCCGTGCGTTCAACTGTTAGGTTTGATGTTTGATTTTGTGTTAAACGGGCAAGATCATTCCAAGATTGCACTTTACGATCAGCCACTTTTGTAATTTCATCACCCGTGCGAAGGCCAGCTTTGAAAGCCTCAGAATCAGGTTTAACTGCTACTAAAGTGCCTTTCGTGTAAGGCATAACACCAGTGATTGAACCGATTGTTTTAGTACCGGCAAAAATATTTGGGTTATCAATACTAGCTACTTGCGCCGATACCGTGCGAGGTTGTTCGCCATCTTGTTGAACCTGAATTTGCGCCGTTTGGTTTTGTGTTTTGTTTAAAGCATTTTGAAATTCTTCATAGCTTCTTACCGGCATGTTGTTCACAGCTAAAACTAAATCCTGTGATTTTAAACCAGCGGCTTCAGCCACTGAACCGGTAGTCACTTCAGAAATACGGGCAGCGCGAGTTTCTTCGCCAGTGTAAGCGATAAAACCAAATACGAAAATCGCGAATAAGAAATTCATCAATGGGCCTGCAAACACAATCGCGATACGTTGCCATACCGATTTGTGCGTGTAAGATACGGCGCGATCTTCAGGTGCAATAGCTTCTGCATCTGTCGATTGTTCACCGAACATTTTTACATAACCACCTAATGGAATAATTGAAATGCAGTAAGTGGTATGGCCTTTTTTATAACTTAAAATTTTCTTACCGAAACCTAACGAGAAAACTTCAACGCGAACACCGCAAGCGCGGGCCACTAAGAAGTGTCCTAATTCGTGAACGAAAACTAAAATTCCTAAAAGAATAACGAATGGAACAACGTTCGTGTAAAGAAAACCCAATAAACTGAACAAATACGTCATGCTAAAACCCTCGTGGTTTAAAGCATTATTTTAGCATTTTCTAAACTATTAGGTAACTAGATGTGGCGTCTTAAGACCAAAGACTATGGTAATTCGCAGCAAAATAAAACAAAGGCGAGGCTAGCAGGACCCCATCGATTCGATCTAAGACACCGCCATGGCCTGGCATAATGGTTCCTGAGTCTTTTACACCAGAAACTCGTTTAATTAGAGACTCGAAAAAGTCACCGATTTGACCCAGTAAGCCACCGAAAAACCCACACATTAAAAGAACCGGTAAAGCCACATCGGTCAGGATAAATGAAAAAGCATACGCGGCTAGTGTCGAAAAAATTAAACCGCCAATAGCACCTTCTAAGCTTTTCTTAGGCGATAACGTAGGAGCTACTTTTCTGTTACCCATTGTTACACCAAATAGATAAGCCCCGATATCACCCGCAAAGATGACCGCTAATAAGCAGAAAAACCAGTACATACCTTTTTGTGAATACACAAGACCACTTACAATAGCTGGAATAACCGCTGTGTAGATCGTGCCGAAAGCAGATTGAGCCACATAATCAAAGATCGTTTGTAGGTCGTTGAATTTTTTATGAAACACAATACCTACAAACACACTCGCTGCAAAGCTTAGTAAGATAAAAAACATTTGAAAGTCTTTTGTAGGTACTAAAGTTAAAAGTAAGAATGTGGCTAAGTTAATTAAAACAAAAGCGTAAGTAGCAAATTTAGGGTAGTGCGCTTTAAAAACCATACGGGCGATTTCGTAAGAGCCGCGTACAGAAGCGAAAAGAATTAAAGCGTAAGTTCCTTTTTCGGCGAAGAAATAAACCATTCCGATTAAGATGAACAAAGCAACAAGTGCCGACAGGGTTCTAGAAATTAAGTTCGGCATGATTTTTTTCTTTTTTGTTAAATAAAGTTTTTAAAACACCTTCGATACGGCCAAAGCGGCGCGAACGGTTTTTAAAGTCAGTTAAGGCTTTGTTCAAATCGTTTTCTTTGAAGTCGGGCCATAAGATGTTTGTAAAATATAATTCGCTGTACGAAGCTTGCCACATCAAGAAGTTAGATAAACGGTATTCACCGCTTGTACGGATAATTAAATCCGGATCAGGGCAGTGCGCCGTCATTAAACGTTTATTGATCATGTCTTCGTTAATTTCATTTAAGCTGATCACGCCGTCTTTAAGATCGGTCGCAATAGATTGAACTGCGCCAATCATTTCCTGGCGCGAACCGTAGCTGATCGCAAATGTCAGTTTTAAACCTGAACAGTGGGCAGTTCTTAGTTTAGCTTCGTTAATCAGGCGTCTAACATTCGTAGGAACTTTAGATAAATCGCCAATCGTATGAAATTGAATATTATTTTTAATAAGGTTTTCAGTTTCGCGAACTAAATAGCGTTCCATGAGTTTCATCAACACAGAAACTTCTTCCTGTGGGCGAAACCAGTTTTCAGTCGAGAAAGCGTATAAAGTTAAATTCTGTAAGCCCAGGTTGGCTGCGTGAGTGATAATTTTTTTCGCTACACGCACACCTTTAACATGCCCAAACGTACGGGGACGGCCGCGCAGCTGAGCCCAGCGACCGTTTCCATCCATAATAATTGCGACATGTTTGATTTGTGACATTTAAGTAAAATTAAAACCTTAGATTGTAAGGATTGATTTTTCTTTTTCGTCAGTTAACTGATCAACTTTTTTGATTGTATCGTCAGTTAATTTTTGAATATCTGCTTCGCCTTTTTTAGCTTCATCTTCTGAAACAGCTTTGTCTTTTAAAAGCTTTTTAACTTCTTCGTTGGCATCACGACGGATTAAACGAACAGCTACACGAGCATCTTCAGCGATTTTTTTAACTTGTTTAGCTAAGTCTTTACGACGCTCTTCAGTTAAAGCAGGCACTTTTAAACGGATAACTTTACCGTCGTTGATTGGCGCCATACCGATATCAGATTTAACGATACCCATTTCGATTTCTTTTAAAATTGAAGTTTCCCAAGGAGCGATTAAGAAAGTTGTCGCGTCTGGAGTAGATACAGAAGCTACTTGGTTTAAGGGAGCTAAGTTACCGTAGTAATTTACACGAACGGCATCAAGCATAGATACCTGAGCTTTACCTGTACGAACTTTTTTTAACTCTTCAACTAGCGAGTTAACTGCTTTTTCCATTTTCGCTTTTGCGTTTGTTTTTGAAGTTTCGATCATAAAATTCTCCGATCTTCTTAATTATTTAAACAATAAACTAAATTAAACTGCACTCTTTATTTTACTACTGTGCCAATATTCTCGCCAGCAACGGCTTTTAAGATGTTGCCTGGCTTTGCTAAGTCAAAAGTCATAATTGGTAACTTGTTATCCATACAAAGGCTGATGGCCGTTGAATCCATAACTTGTAAACCTTGTTTTAAAACTTCGATGTAGCTGATGGTATCGTATTTTTTTGCATCAGCGTGTTTTTTCGGATCTTTATCATAGATACCGTCAACTTTAGTGGCTTTCATAATAACTTCGGCGTTGATTTCCATTGCTCTTAAAGAAGCGGCTGTGTCTGTTGTGAAGTAAGGATTACCAGTACCAGCACCGAAGATCACAAGACGGCCTTTTTCAAGGTGGCGAATCGCTTTACGGCGGATGTAAGGTTCAGCAATTTCAGCCATTTCAATCGCTGATTGTACGCGTGTAGGAATTCCGGCTTTTT
>CAMLRE010000055.1 GCA_946482355.1 uncultured Bdellovibrio sp. | reverse complement strand
GCATGTTAGTGTTACCAGAAAAAGGTTTATACAAAGTTTCGATGTATGACATTTCTGGCGACGGTTTATCTTTCACGATGGAAAAACACATGGGTTCTTTCCAAGTGGGTGAAGAAGTTGCTCTTCGCGTTTATCTAAATTCAAAAACTTATTTTCCTCTGCATGTAAAAGTAAAACACGCGACATACGACGCTCAAGAAGAAGTTGTTCGTCACGGTGTTGAGTACATGAAGGGTGCTACAACAGATGTTGCGCTCCAGCATTTCGTTAATTTCATCATCTCGTTAAACGAAGGTTTGCAGATTGATGACGGTGATCTTATCGCCGGTCCATCGCTAGCATAAAATTAATAAAAATTTTTTTTAATTCTCTTTACTCTCAAGACTGACTGATGTGGAATTTATATAGGTGCTCATGACAGAGCACCGATCAAATTCCACGGAGGTCGAATTGAGTTCTAATCCTACACCTGCAGCAAAAACTAAACGCCGTAAAATCGTACTAGATACGAATGTTATTTTATTTGATGCTTTTGCATTATTGAAGTTCGGCGATGCTGATTTACATATTCCGTTTGCCGTTATCGAAGAAGTCGATAAATTCAAACGTGACCAAGGTGAAAACGGTCGAAACGCTCGTCAATTCAGCCGCTTCGTTGACGTATTAAGATCAAAAGGTAGCTTAGCTCAAGGTGTTCAGATCGATAACCATGAAACGATGGTTTACATCACGACTGACATGATGATGGCTGGCGTTCCTTCAGAATTAGATCAAAACAAAGCTGATAACCGTATCTTAAGCACAGCTTTAGCTCTACAAAAACAACATCCACGTGCAAAAGTAGAATTAATTTCTAAAGACATCAACTTACGTATCAAAGCTGACGTTTACGGAATCAACGCCAAAGATTACGATAACTCAGATGTAAACCAAGAAGATCTTTACGAAGGTTATCTTGAAGTTGAAGTTAAACCGAATGATATCGATGTATTTTACCGCGATAAAAAATTAGTGGTGGATTACAAACTTTACATCAACCAATACGTGATTTTAAAAGACGCTTCAAATCCAAATCACTCAGCCATTGGCCGTTATTCTGGAATTGAAAAAGCCGTTGTTCCATTAATTAATCCACCAGACAGCATCTGGGGAATCCATGCGCGCAACGTTGAACAATCGTTTGCATTAGATGCCTTACTTAACGATGAAATCATGATGGTTTCTTTAGTGGGTAAAGCGGGTACTGGTAAAACATTACTGGCGATTGCAGCGGGTTTATTTAAAACGCTTGATGAAGGCCGTTTCCAACGTCTATTAGTTTCTCGTCCGATTTTCCCGATGGGCCGTGATATCGGTTACCTTCCAGGGGATATCGAACAAAAATTAAATCCATGGATGCAGCCGATTTTTGATAACGTTGAATTCTTAATGGGTGCCGATAAAAAAGCGGCAGGACGCGCGCAAGAGCTGATCAACCAAGGTATGCTGAATATCGAGCCATTAACGTATATCCGTGGTCGTTCTATTCCTAAGCAGTACTTGATCGTGGACGAGGCGCAAAACTTAACTCCGCACGAAATTAAGACGATCATTACCCGCGCTGGTAATGGCACTAAAGTGATTTTAACAGGTGACGTATACCAAATCGATAATCCGTACGTAGATTCAGCAAACTCGGGTCTGACACATGCGGTAGAACGATTTAAAGGCCAAAATATTGCGGCCCATGTCACGCTGACTAAAGGTGAGCGTTCTGCGCTTGCAGAGTTAGCGGCAAATATTCTATAACTATTTGCTATGTCATCATCAAATTTTTTAGAAGAAGAAAACGCAAGACAACAACAAAAAGATGTCGGCTATAAAGCCGTCATCAAAGAAGTTATTACTGACAAAATGGTTCGCCTTTTTGCAGAAATGTCTGGTGATTATAATCCGATTCATCTTGATGATGCTTACGCAGCCACAACGATTTTCAAAAAACGTATCGCGCACGGGATGATCCTGGGCGCGCTTATTTCTCGCTGCTTAAACCAAACTATGGGTTCAGGCGGCGTTTACCGCGCGCAAACTTTAACGTTTAAAAACCCAGTTTTTATCGACGACGAAATCACGTTTGAATTAACAATCACAAAATTACACAAAGGCCGTGGTTTAGGCATCGTTGAAACGATCGCTAAAAAGGCCAATGGCGATATCGTAGCTAAAGGCGAAGCGACAATCGTTATGGCAGCCAACGTGGCCGCTGGGACTGCCGGCCCAGCCACTGGCGAAGCCGGTAATTAGTTAGCCGAAGAACCTCTGTCAAACAAGTAGACGTTCCTGCAGTTATCACTCTGTGGTAGCTGGGCTCTTGCTTTTACTCTATAACCTCGGATACAAGCTTTCTCATGATGCGGGGAATGTATATCTTTTTATTGGGAATGTTTGCAGTACTTGCGGTGCGTGCCAGTGACTGTGGCGCTTTACTAGGAACTTGCGAATATTATCAATGTCTTGAAATGCGTGAACAGTGCGGTTCTAAGGGTTACTATCTGAAATTCGGCAAACACTATTGCGAAAAATACCAAGCTGACGAAGAAAACTATTCTGAAAAAGGCCGTGAATTTTTAGCTAATATTCGCACGTGCTTACAAGAAGAGTTAGAGCGAGAACAGATCCGTAACAATGAATTTCCAAAGTGCAGTAAAGTTGAAAAGTTCGCCGTAGGCACTCACAAGTACTGTTATCAGCAATACGGCTTTTGTGATCTTCCTAGAAAAGACCGTCGCCACATTAAGCTTACAGCGAAGAAAGAGCTAATTCACTTCAGAATGTTATTATTCGGCTTTTGGTTAGAAAAAGCCTGCTTCGGCGATAACGAATACTAGACATAGAAAAGACGCTAGGCGATTACTCTTGATTTGGGTTTGCACTTTTTGATGATGAGTAAAACTGTAAACCGAAAACAGGAGCGTCGTAAAACAGGCAAAGCAGAATTTTCTTAAAGCGTAACTTCTAAATTTTTTCGCAAAGTATTTTTGAATTCTTCGACAGATACTTTTTTGTCACCCACCACTTTTTCAACCGAAATCATCGTCTCAGTTTTAAAACCACACGGATTAATTCCCGTAAAAGCCGTCGGGTCGTTGTGAAAGTTAATCGCAGCACCGTGATAGGTGATCCATTTTTTTACAGCAATACCTAGCGAGGCAATCTTCTGGTTTCCCATCCACACGCCGGTTTCATCGGTTTCAACCGCTTGGCCTGGCATCTTGTGCGGAGTTTTTCCTTCAGCCGTAATACCGTAAGATTTTAACGTTTTAACGATGGCTGATTCAAAAGTACGTAAATAACCTCGCACATCTTGCGCCACACGCTGCTCATCAGAATCAGCTTTTTTACCACGTGGATTTTTTAATGAAATAATCGGGTAGACCACAATTTGTGAAGGGCCATGGTAAGTCGCACGGCCTCCGCGAGAAACTTCAATCACCGGGCCAGCCCAAGAAAAAATATCTGAAGGCTGTGTTTGTCTTCCGGTAGTAACTACCGCTGGGTGTGAACAAAAAATCAAAAAGCCTGGATGATTCTCGCCCGAAGCAAGAATGGCATCTAGTTTTTCAACGTATTCGATTTGTTTGTTCATGGCCTCTTGGTAAGAAATCAGGCCCCAGTCTTCGAAGATCATTTTAGAAACCCTTAAATAATTAAACCGATTTGGGTCATTGCGGTTTTTTAGTGGCGCATTTTAATTTGCGCCACTATCTAAATACTAAATTAAGCGTGAGCTGATTTAGCGCCAGTTAATGGCTTTTGAATAATATGAATCGCGTGACCTAGAGTGGCTTCAGCAGCTTCCATCATAGTTTCACCTAATGTTGGGTGAGGATGGATTGTTAAAGCGACATCTTCTAATCTTGCACCCATCTCGATAGCAAGTGCTGCTTCAGAGATTAAGTTAGAAGCTTCAGGGCCAACGATATGAACGCCAAGTAAAACGTGTGTTTTCTTGTCAGCGATCATTTTTACGAAACCATCAGTTTCCATCATGCTCACAGCACGGCCGTTCGCTGCAAATGGGAACTTAGAGATTAATAAATCGTTAAAACCTTTAGCTTTGCATTCAGCTTCAGTCATACCAGCTGAGGCGATTTCTGGATCTGTGAAAACTACCGCTGGAACTGTTTTCGCATCATAAACGCGGTTAATGCCAGAGATAATTTCAGGAACCATCACTCCTTCGTGAGAAGCTTTATGGGCTAACATTGGTTGGCCACAGATATCACCGATTGCGAAGATATGAGGGATATTAGTTCTGCGTTGAGCATCAACTTTAACAAAGCCACGCTCGTCAACAGCGATACCAACACCTTTTAAGTTTGCTTGATCGCCATTTGGACGGCGGCCCACTGTAACTAAGATTTTATCACATTTGATAACTTCGTCTTTACCGTTGATTTCAACAGTCACTTCATAGCCATCTTTAGTTTTCTTTTGGCCTTTAGCTTTCGCGCCAAATTTAAACTGGATACCGGCTTTTTCAGCTTTACGAGTAACCACTTGAGCGCACTCAGGATCAACAACGCCAGCTAATAAAGAATTTTGGGCTTCAACAACGATAACTTCAGATCCTAATTTACGTAAGTATGAAGTGATCTCTAAACCGATGTAACCACCACCGATAGCTACAACACGTTTAGGAATTTCGTCGAAGTTTAAGGCTCCTGTTGATGAACAAATATCTTTTTCATCAAACGGAAAGCCTGGAATTTCAATCGGGCGAGAACCAGTTGCGATAATAAAATGTTTCGCAGTTACTGTGTCTGTGCCAGAAGCTGATTTTAAAGTTAATTCTTTAGTTGTTTTGAAAGTAGCTTCACCTTTTAAAATAGTAACCGTGTTACCTTTTAATAATTGGTTCACGCCACCAGACATTTTGTCGCAAACAGATTGTTTCCATTTAACTAAAGTTTTCATATCAACGTCGATACCGCCTTTGATATTTAAACCCATCGTTTTAAAATCATGCTGAGCACGGTGTAACATGTGAGTTGCCGTGATCATCGCTTTTGAAGGAATACAACCTACGTTTAAGCAAACGCCGCCTAAAGCTTCGCGTTCGATAACAGCTGTTTTAAAACCTAATTGAGCAGAACGAATCGCTGCTACGTAACCACCAGGACCAGAACCAATTACTACTACATCAAAATTTTGCATAAATTATTTATTTCCTTCTTGTGGGTGCTGACTATCGTACTCAGCACGGCCTTTAAGATAACCTTTTTTAAATGCGCGCTCTAAAGTTTTAGGGCAGTTGCCTGTGTAAACCCCACCTTGTCGGCCAAAGGCCAAACCACCACTGTAACTGCAGAAATTTTGTTTCTCGGTTTCAGGAGTAAGGGGAGTCGAGGGAACAGCTGATTCAGTCGCTTTAGACTCGCTTACACTTTTTTGTTCCCAGTCAGTTGATGGAACAAGTTTAGGAGCGCCTGAAGCACAACCTGTAGTTTGTAAGGCCATCGCGATAAGTGAGAACAAAAAAGTTTTTTTCATAACGTCTACTTTCTTAATTAAGACATTCCCATCATCATAACGCCTGGATTTTGGATCTTAGCGAAGAATGATTTTAAGAAGTTAGCAGCCACAGCGCCATCGATTAAACGGTGGTCAGCAGTGATTGTGTAGTTCATTGATTTGATGAAACCGATAGAACCGTCTTTGTTTAAAACTGGTTTATCAGACATTTTGTACATACCAAGAATCGCCACTTCAGGGTGATTAATGATTGGTGTCGCATAAGTACCACCCACCGAACCGATGTTCGTGATAGTGATTGTTGCGCCTTTCATTTCATCTGGTTTTAATTTTCCGTCACGCGCACGTTTAGAAAGATCTAAGATTTCTTTAGAGATTTCTAAAATAGTTTTTTGGTCAGCATTTTTAATCACTGGAACCACTAAACCATTTGGAGTGTCAGCGGCAAAACCGATGTTGAAGTATTTTTTGTAAACGATTTGTGAGTTCGCATCGTCAATTGAAGCATTGAATTGCGGGAATTCACGAATAGTTGCGATTAACGCTTTCATCGCAAACGGTAAGTAAGTGATCTTAGTTCCGTTTTTCTCAGCGTAATCTTTTAATGATTCACGTAAAGCTACTAATTGAGTAACGTCTGCTTCATCCATTAATGTGAAGTGAGGGATAATCGCTTTAGACATTTGCATGTTCTGAGCGATTTTTTTACGAATTCCTAATAAGTCTACGCGCTCTTCAAGTTGAGCATTTGTAGATTTGTATTCTGGTTTCGGAAAGTTCATTGAAGGAGCGCCAGCTGAAGTAGCGCCTGCGCCAGTTGTTGAAGTCGCTGCCGTCGCTTTGCCGCCTTTAGCACTTAAAACATCTTCACGAGTTACACGGCCTGCTAAACCAGAACCAGTCATTGTGTTGATATCAACACCCATCTCACGAGCTAAACGGCGAGTCGCCGGAGTTGCTAACACGCGTGATTCAGCTACAGGAGGATAGATTCCACCAGCAACAGCTGCACCAGCTGAAGCTGTCATTGCAGGAGCAGGCGTTGGAGCTGCTTTCGGAGCAGGAGCTGCGCCGTTACCGTTAGCGTGAGCTGCAGGAGCCACTTTCGAAGCGCCAGCGGCTGCACCAGATAAAGTTAAAATCACAGATTCAACTTTGATCACGTCACCTTTTTTAAATTTTAATTCTTTAACTGTGCCCGCTACCGGAGTTGGAACTTCAACAGTGGCTTTATCAGTCATGATTTCTGCCACAGTTTGGTCAGCTTTAACAACATCACCAACATTAACAGTCCATTTAACTAATTCACCTTCAGTAACACCTTCACCTAATTCAGGAAGTTTTACGTCAGTCGTGCCACCGCCAGTTGCAGCTGCTGCTGGAGCTGGAGCCGCAGGAGCCGCTTGTGGTGCAGGGGCTGCTTTAGGAGCTGGTGCAGAAGCCGTAGCTGTTGCGCCACCTTCTAATTTTAAAATCACAGACTCAACTTTGATCACTTGGCCTGGTTTAAATAATAATTCTTTAACAGTTCCAGCAATTGGAGTTGGAACTTCAACAGTCGCTTTATCAGTCATGATTTCTGCAACAGTTTGATCAGCCTTAACTTGGTCGCCTGGTTTAACTAACCATTTAACTAATTCGCCCTCAGTTACGCCTTCACCTAATTCAGGTAATTTTACATCAGCCATTTCTAGTTGTTTCCTTTCAAACGGTCTACTTTATTTAATTCTCTATTTTGTTTAATCATACCTTCTAAGAAGAACTCACCGGCACGGTAAGAACTTCGAACGAGAGGACCAGAAGCCACGTATAAAAATCCCATTGCTTCGGCTGTCTCTTGCCAGAATTTAAATTTTTCTGGCGTTACGAATTCAACCACTTTTAAGTGCTTCGGCGTTGGTTGTAAGTATTGACCAAAAGTCACAACATCACAGCCCACTTCGCGTAAGTCTTTTAAAGTTTGGATCACTTCTTCATCTGTTTCGCCAAGGCCTAACATGATTGAAGATTTAGTATAAATTTTTGGATCGAATTTTTTAACTAACGCTAACACGCCTAATGATTGGCGGTATTTCGCGCGCGGGTCGCGCACGCGCGGAGTTAAGCGCTCAACAGTTTCGATGTTGTGGGCAAATACATCAGGATATGCCGCCGCTAAGTGAAGAATTAATTTTTCATCACCACGAAAATCTGGAGTTAAAATTTCTACGATTAAATCTGGATCTAATTTTTTTGCCGTGTTCACGGTTCTTGCGAAATGGTCAGAACCTTGATCGGGCATATCGTCGCGATCAACCGAAGTGATCACCACGTATTTTAATTTCATTTGTGAAATTGAATAAGCTACTTTTTCTGGCTCAAACGGATCAACCGGCGGAAGACCTGTTTTTGCATTTCCGGTTTTCACGTTACAGAAACGGCAACCACGTGTGCACGTGTCACCCATAATCATGATTGTGGCAGTTCCACCTGACCAACATTCACCCATATTCGGGCAGCGGGCCTCTTGGCAAACGGTTGCTAATTTTAATTCGCCTAACATTTCTTTGATGCGAACGTAATTTTCGCCAGCAGGAGCACGAACTTTTAACCAGTCAGGTTTACGAACTGGTTGAGGAGTTTGTTTTTGAGCTCCTGAATCTTGATTTTCACCGGCGTTTCCGCCCGGAATGTCGTTCAACACTTTGCCACCTTTTAGTGCAAAAAATATCACTGAATTTAGAGCTATATTACTAGCTTCAAAGGCCATTCAAAGCAAAGGTTTTTACTTTGAATCGGAGAGTTAATCAGGGCTCCAAAGCCTATATTTTGATGCAAGGGTTTTCACGGGGTGGCAATAGTAAAATTTCGCTATAAAACAAGGCCATTGTGCCGCTCCTTTGTTGTCTAAACAAGTCTTGTTTGTTAGCTATATAGGCTATGACATTAATGCACGAACCTTTACGAAAACTAGTTTCTCAAACTCTTATTAAGCTTATTCAAACTCAGCTAGTAGCGGCCGGTGTGGCCGAAGATGCCATGAGTGCAGGAGATGTTTACAAGGCGCTTGTCGAGCCACCGAATACTGACCTAGGTCATTTAGCTTTTGGTTGTTTCATCACAGCTAAAAATTTAAAAAAAGGTCCGCCGGTAGTAGCGCAACTTTTAGCACAGGAATTGAAAAATGAATGTGCGCAAAATATCATTCTAAAAAAAGCAATTGCCTCTGTTGAAGCGGCTGGCCCGTACATCAATATTAAATTTACTCCAGCGGGTCTTGCTGATTACGTTTTAAAACCAATCTTATCAGGTGAAACTTTTAAAACGCAGTTAACAGAAGCCACGCCAAAAATGATGATCGAGTATTCGCAACCGAACACGCACAAAGAACTTCACGTAGGTCATATGCGTAACATGTGTTTAGGTGATGCGATTGTAAGACTGTTAAGATATTCAGGTTACAATATTTTAGCTTCAACATTTCCAGGTGATGTGGGAACACACGTGGCGAAATGTTTATGGTACATGAAATACCACAATAAAGAATCAATCCCGATGTTAAACAAAGGGGCTTGGTTAGGCGCGATGTACTCAAAAGGTAATCTTTTATTAGAAGACCAAGAAGGCACTCCGCAAGAAGAAGAAAATAAAAAAATTCTGACTGAGATTTTAAAACAGTTAGAG
>CAMLRE010000054.1 GCA_946482355.1 uncultured Bdellovibrio sp. | reverse complement strand
AAAAGGCATGGTTGCCGTTAAAAATAAAGAAGTTAACCAGCAAGATATCGACCGAGTCATTGAAGCGGCAAAAGCCATCATGATTCCGGCTGATCGCATGGTTTTACACGTTTTACCTCGTGAATTTAAAATCGACCAACAAGACGGCATCACTGACCCAATCGGCATGATGGGTGTGCGTTTAGAAGCCAATGTTCACATTGTAACGGCTTCTCAGTCTGCCATTTCAAATCTTACAAAATGTATTGAAAAAGCTGGTCTTCGCGTTGCGGGATTAGTGATGGATCAAGTAGCAATTACAAAATCTGTAATCAGCTCTGATGAAAAAAATCTTGGCGTTTGTGTAGCTGATATCGGCGGCGGCGCTTCGAAAATGGTTTACTTAATTAACGGATCTGTAGCTCACACTTCAATGGTACCAGTTGGTGGTATGCATTTTACTCACGATGTGGCTGTAGGTCTTCGCACTCCGCAAGTTTCAGCTGAAATTTTAAAGAAAAAACACGGCTGCGCACTAGCTACTTTAGTTGATGAACATGAATCAATCGAAGTAGATGGCGTTGGCGGAAGAAAATCACGCACAGTTCCTCGTAAAGAGTTAGCTCACATTCTAGAAGCTCGTGCTGAAGAAGTTTTAAATATGATCGCTCACGATATTAAAATGAGCGGATTACAACCATTACTTGGATCAGGCCTAGTGATCACAGGTGGATCAAGTCAATTAGACGGTTTGATTGAAATGGGCGAATTTATTTTCGATCTTCCATTACGCCGCGGTTATCCGGCTTTAGTGGGTGGTTTAAAAGATGTAGTAAAAGGTGGCGAGTTTGCAACAGCTATCGGCTTACTGTTTCATGCCTTAGAAACTAAGAAAGATTATTACGCGCAAATGCCGCAAGATCTTTCAACAACATCTTTATTAGGTGAGGCGATGTCAGACTCTATCGGAGATGTGGCATCTAAGATGAAAAAGTTTTTCACAGATTTATTTTAATTTTTTAAAGGGAATTTTTATCACTCGGGAGGGAACCCATGTTTGAATTAGAAGAGAACGTAAATATCGGCGCCAATATTAAAGTAGTCGGCGTCGGCGGTGGCGGATCAAATGCAATTGCAACAATGATCGAAGGCGGAATGACTGGTGTAGAATTCTGCGTAGCTAACACTGATATCCAAGCTTTAAATTCATCTAAAGCTAGCTACAAAATCCAATTAGGTGCAGATCTTACAAAAGGTCTTGGTGCCGGTGCGAATCCTGATGTAGGTCGCAGATCAGCTATTGAATCTTACAACCAAATCGTTGAACAATTAAAAGGTTCAGACATGGTTTTCGTTACTGCCGGTATGGGCGGGGGAACAGGAACTGGAGGGGCTCCTGTTGTTGCGAAAGTCGCTCGTGAATTAGGTGCTTTAACGATTGGTGTTGTTACTAAGCCATTTATGTTCGAAGGTAAAAAACGTTCTAAACACGCTGAAGGCGGTCTTTCTGAATTAAAAGAAAACGTTGATGCGTTAATCGTTATCCCGAACCAAAAATTATTATCAATCGCTGGAGATAAAACTCCTCTAGTAGATACTTTCAAAAAAGCTGATGAAGTTTTACTTCAAGCGGTTAAAGGTATCTCTGATCTAATCAACATCCGCGGTCTTATCAACTTAGACTTTGCTGATATCAGAACTGTTATGTCTAACAAAGGTTTAGCATTAATGGGTACTGGCGCAGCTAAAGGTGATAACCGTGCAGTAGAAGCAGCAACTCAAGCGATTTCTTCTCCTTTATTAGAGAACGTAAGAATCGACGGCGCAACTGGCATCATCATCAACGTAACTGGTGGATCTGATCTATCATTATACGAAGTGAATGAAGCTTCTATGTTAATCACTGAAGCAGCTTCTGAAGATGCAGAAGTGATCTTCGGTGCGGTTATTGATCCTAACTTAACTGACGAAGTTCGCGTAACTGTTATCGCAACTGGTTTTGCCCGTGAAGAAAAAATGGATGCTATTCCACAAATGAACAGCATGCAGTCTTTCTTAAATGCAGGCCCTTCAATTATGTTTGATCTTCCACAACAACCAATGCAACCAGCTCAATTTGCACAGCCGCACGCAATGCCGCAACAAGCTCCAAATCATGTGGCTCAGCAGATGCAACAGGCTCAACAGCAAGCTGCAATGTACGCCCAAATGATGCAAGCTCAGCAATTTGCTCAGCCACAACCATCTATGATGATGCCGCCGCAAACTCCAGCTCCGCAGCAAGCTCCGGTTTTACCACCGATGGCTCAAGTGCAAGAGTCTGTTCAAGCTTTCACTCAACCTGAAGCGCCGGTAGCTGCACCAGTAGCTCCAGCTCCTGAAATGAATGCTCACGCTGCAACTAACGAAACATTCGCTCAAGATTTATCGGCAGCGGTTTCTCCGGTTGCAACTAACGCGGCTTCAGCTCGTGATATGTTGTTAGCAAAAGCTCGCGCTTTTCGCGAAACACAACCAGCCGTTGCTGAAGAGAAAAACGTGGCTCCTGAGCAATTAACTATGATGACTGAAGAACGTCAAAACGAAAGCAGAAGTTTAGAAGACGCGCGCAAAATGGCTCGCGATATCTTAGAAGTTCCGGCTTTCATCAGAAAGAAACAAGGTTTTGATCTAAACACTTAGATCAAAACGTGTCTTAACGAATGAAGCATTGGTTTATCTCTGATCTTCATATTACAGACATCAATGAGCGCAATGGCAATTTGCTATTGCGCTTTTTCTTTTTTCTGAATCAAAACCCTTCAGAACATTCCGTTTATTTCTTAGGGGATATTTTCGATTTCTGGCTTTCTGACGGAGCCGCTTTTCAAAATCATTACAAACAGTTGATCGATGAAATCCGCAAGTTCAAATCAGGCGGCGGAAAATTAATTTACTTCGAAGGTAATCACGATTTTCATATCGATCGTTTCTGGACAAAACATTTAGATGTGCCGGTCATTGAGAATGAAGCTTTTTTTAATATTGATGGTTTGAAAGTTCGCTGTGAACATGGCGATTACATTAATCCTGATGATGTGGCCTATTTAACTTACCGTGAATCGATCAGACGCCCTTGGGTTGAATGGTTCGCGCATGCTTTGCCGGGATATTTCTGGAAACGCGTGGGTGAAAGTTTAAGTAAAAAAAGCCGTAAAAAAACCGGCCATTATGCAGCTCAAAATCCAGGTAAATTAAAGGCGATGATTCAGGCCTATGCGATGAAGGTTTATAACGTTGAGCCTTTTGATCTGATTGTCACTGGTCACATGCATGTCTTTGACGATTACACTTTCACAGTTGATGGTAAAAATGTTCGCTCGATCAATTTAGGGACGTGGTTAGTGGAACCTCTGGCGCTTCTTATCGACCAAGGTCAAGTCCAGGTCGTGAATGTTCAGGTCCTGATAAATAAAAAATAACCTATTTTTGTTAAAATAAATTATAAATACCAGAATATTTAGTTAAGATAGTAGATAGGCAAAGGAATTTGTGATGTCTGCTGCAGCGACCGCTGATCTAAAACATTTTTTCTTCGATGAAAACTTAGCTACCGCTTTAACTGCTGGTGTGCAAGAAACTATATACGAGATGTGCCGCCTTCCCTGTGATTTCGAAGGAAACTTTATCGCGCAACACTGGACACCGTCTGGCCACGCGACCAGCAGTGTTGAGTTGATCTCTGAACAGCACAAGGGTCTTTTGCAGCTGCACTTTTCAGATGTGGCCGCCTTAACCATCATGGCTAAACTTTTAGGTCGCGCGCCGATGACGGTGAACGATGATGCTTTAGATTGTATTGGTTCTTTAACCGGAATTATCTACGGCCGCATGAAAGCGATTTTAAATCCGCAAGGATATAAGTTCATGATGGCGCTTCCAAAAATGAATTACACTTCAAAATTAAAACACCCTGAAGGTAACATCAGACATCTGATTGTTCCCTTTAGGGTGGGTAGTTCGAAGTGTTTTATTCAGGTCGTTTTTTACGCCTGACACTCTTTGATCAGCTCCTGTGCATGAGCTAATGAAGTTTTTGTGATTTTCTCTCCCGAGATTAAACGAGCGATTTCTTCAATACGATCTTGTTTTTTAAGTTCGTTAACTGTCATCACTGCCTGATCTTTAAGAGTGGATTTTTGAATCGAAAAGTGAACATCACCAAACGCTGCTACTTGCGGTAAGTGTGTGACACAAATCACTTGTTGGCCTTTGGCGATTTCTTTTAATTTACGACCTACTTTTTCAGCTGTCGTACCTGAAACACCTGTATCAACTTCGTCAAATAAGTACGTGCGCGGAAAATCCGATTTACCCACAGACTTTTTAAGCGAAAGTAAAATACGTGAAAGCTCGCCACCGCTGGCGGCTTTGTTTAAAGCGCGCTTAGGGTCTTTAGGTGAAGTTTGTGATAAGAACTCAACATCAGACATGCCTGTGGCTGATAAGTGCTCTAAAGACGCGATATGAACGTCAAATAGTACACCTTTCATATTTAAATCTAAAAGCTCTTGGTTTACTTTTTCAGTTAACTTTTTAGCCTGGGCTGCGCGTGTTTTATGAATATCAGAAGCTTGTTTTCTTAATTCAAGTTCTAATACGGCAGCTTGTTTTTTAAGTTGTTCTAAATGCTGGTCGCTATTTTCTAAAGCTTTAATTTCACCAGCCATTTGGTTAAATACATCCATTAAGGCTGTTAAATCTTCACCGTGCTTTTTTTGCAATTTTCTGATTTGGCTTAGACGAGATTCTTTTTCTTCAAGCATTTCAGGATCAGCATCGATTTTATTCACGTACGTGCGAACCGCATAGATCGCATCATCAATTAAGCTTTGCGCCTGGTCTAAGGCAGAAACTTTATCCTGTAAAGCCGGGTCTAAAGCAGCCACTTCGATCGCTTTTTTCTGAATCGTTTTTAAACGGGCAGAAACGCTACCGTCATCTTGGTAAACTAACTGATCGCACAGATCAGCAAATTGTAAAAGCTTAGAGGAATTTTTTAATTTCTTAATTTCAGTTTCTAACTGTGCATCTTCAGGTTGAAGATCTAACTTTTCAAATTCTTGAAATTGAAATTTTAAAAAATCTAAACGTTGCGCTTTATCTTGAGCTTTTTTCTCAAAATCAGCGATTTGGTTTTTTAGTTCTAACCAGTTTTGGTACTGGGTTTCAAACGTTAAACGTTTATCCCAGTGGCCAGCATACTGGTCTAATAAATCTAAATGGTAAGTCTTAGATAAAAGATTTCTGTTATCGTGCTGACCTGTCATCTCGATTAACGGAGCCGAAGGGCCTGTCACTTCGATAAGCGGTGCTACGATATCACGCAATTGCGCAAGAGGTGATAAAACACCATTTAAGTAAACTTTTGATTTATCACCTGAAGAAATAATACGGCGAACGATCAATTGGTTATCTTCAATTTCAATACCTAAAGATTCTAAATGCTTTTTTAAATCAGGGCGGCCTTTTAAATAAAAAGCTCCCTCAACAGTGGCTTGCGTGCAGCCCGTACGAATTGTATCAGCTGAAGCTTTTTCGCCCATTAAAAGCGCTAAAGACTTTAACAAAACTGATTTTCCCGAACCTGTTTCGCCGGATAAAATATTTAATCCGTTTTGAAATTCGATATTTAAAGAATCAATAATAGCAAACTGAGAAACTCTAAGTTCCTGAAGCATAGCGATCTCCGAATTTTAATTTTTCTTTCAATAATTCAAAAAAGTTATGGCCTGAACGACGAATCATAATGTGATCCATTTCGCAGCGGCTGATAGTTACTTCATCATCTTGCGATAATTCTAAAACTTTTTGCCCGTCGATAATTAAGTGAGCCATTGAAGTCTGTTGCTCAAGCTTAAGAACCATTTTTTTATCGTCCGGAAAAATTAGCGGACGAGTCGTTAACGAGTGCGGCGCTACCGGCGTTAACACCAAAGCTTTTGTTTCTGGGTGAAGTAACGGGCCACCCGCAGCCAAGTTATAGGCCGTTGAACCTGTAGGCGTTGATACAATCAAACCGTCAGCTTTAATGTGATTTACGTAAGATTTATCAAAGTAAACCGCCGTTGAAATTAATTGTGAAAACGAACCACGCTCAATCACCACGTCGTTAAGGGCATCAAAAGCCACTCGACGACCTGTTTTAGTTTTAACTGAAGCATGAATACGTGATCTTGATTGCACAACCATTTTGTTTTTTAACGTTTCATCAATGATTGCAAAAACATCGTCAGCACTGTGAGCCGTTAAAAAGCCAAGATAGCCCATGTTAAAACCGAGAATCGGAACCTGATGGCCTTTAAGTAAACGAACCGCACGTAAGTACGTTCCATCACCACCAAGAACAATCACTAAGCTCATCTCTTTTAATTCGTTTGAGCTGATCAGCATTGTTGTGCCGTCTAATTGTTTTTGTTCAGGAGCTGTAAAAACCTTAATGCGTTTAGCTTTAAGTTTAGCAACAACTTTTTTCGCCATGCGAACCGCTTCAGGTGAATGAATACGGTACACGATAGCGATTTTTTTATTTTCTCTAAGTCTTAAATGTTTTTCTTTCATCGAACTTATACCAATCCGTCACGTTTTAATAAAGCCGTCGTATCTGGTTCACGGCCACGGAATTCTTTAAATAAATCCATCGGGTGAGCTGTGCCACCACGGCTAAGAATAGCTTTTTTAAACTTAGTGCCGATTTCTTTATTGAATAAACCTTTTTCTTTAAAGTATTCAAACGCATCCGCATCTAACACTTCAGCCCATTTGTATGAGTAGTATCCGGCTGCGTAACCGCCACCGAAGATATGACCAAAGCTTACAGACATATTCTGACCTTGCTCTTTTGGTAATAAACGTAAACGTTCTAAAGTTTTAGTTTCAAAAGCATCAACATCAGTGATCGTAGCAGGATCTGCTGTGTACCAGTTCATATCTAACCAGCCGAATGTTAATTGGCGTAAGCTCATCCAGCCAGCCTGAAACTGCGCTGAACGTTTGATTTTTTCAACTAACTCAGCCGGAATCGGAGCGCCTGTTTCATAGTGTTTAGCAAATACGTCTAAACCTTCTTTTTCTTTAACCCAGTTTTCCATGATTTGTGACGGTAGCTCTACGAAATCCCAGAACACGTTTGTGCCGGCTAAAGATTTGTATTTACAGTCAGATAATAAACCATGAAGAGCATGGCCCATTTCATGGAATAAAGTCGACACTTCATCGTAAGAAAGAAGTGAAGGCTTAGTCGGAGTTGGTTTTGTAAAGTTACAAACAATACTTGCGTGCGGGCGTTTGATTTCGCCAGACCACATACCTTGCTCACGGTACGATGTCATCCAAGCGCCGGATTTTTTTGTCTCGCGCGGGAAGAAGTCAGCATAGAATAAGCCGATATATTTATTTGTACCTTCTTCAAACACTTCATAAGTTTTAACATCGGGGTGGTAAACCGGAATTTCAGTTGTCGGTTTAAACACTAAACCAAATAATCTACGGGCGTGTTCAAAAACACCTTCAACAACATTTTCTAATTTGAAGTACGGGCGTAACTCTTCTTCGTTGAAAGAGTATTTTTGCTCTTTTAATTTTTCAGAGTAATACCCGAAATCCCAAGGTTTGATGTCATCAGTGCCTGCGAATTTTTTAACTTCGTCTAAATCACGTTTAGCGGCCTTCATTGATGGTTCGATTAATTTTTCTAAAAACGCAAATACAGTTTTTGTGTCTTTAGCCATACGTTCTTCAAGAACATAATCCGCGTAAGATTTAAAACCTAAGATGTTGGCGCGTTCTTTAGAAAGTTTAACGATTTTTAAAACTGTCTCTTGGTTGTCGTATTGATCTTTGAAATTTTTCGAAGAAGAGGCTCTCCACATTTTTTCACGTAACGCGCGGTTATCTGCATAAGTTAAAAATGGGATTAATGAAGGAGCCTGAAGGTTAAATAACCATTGGCCTTTTTTACCTTTAGCTTCAGCAGCCATGGCCGCGGCTTCAATAGCTCCTTCAGGAAGACCCGCTAGGTCTTTACTGTCGGTGATATACATTTCAAACGCGTTGATCGCTTTTAAACAGTTTTCAGAAAACTGCGGGCTTAGTACTGAAAGCTCTTGGTCAAGTGCGCGTAGTTTTTCTTTTTGTTCTGGATTTAATAAAGCGCCGTTACGAGAAAAGTCTTTATACATTTTCTCAGTCAGCTTTAAGTCTTCGCCGGCTAAACCTAATTGTGCACGGTTATCGTAGATAAATTTAATTTTTTTGAAAACTTCTTCATCTAAAGAAACATCAGAAGAAAACGCCGACATTAGCGGAGAAATCTTTTGCGCTAAAGCCTGGTGCTCTTCGTTAGCTTCAGCTGAAAATAAATTAAAGTAGATGTTAGAGGCGCGATCTAATTTTTCTGAAAGTTGCTCTAACGCCAAGATCGTGTTTTCAAACGTTAAGTTTTTCTCGGCTTTGATTTTTTCTAAATTAGCTTTGGCTTCTTTGATGGCTTCTTCTAAAGCCGGCATGTAGTGCTCAACTTTGATTTTATCAAATGGAGCAGCTTGGTCTTTAAGAGTGAATTTTTCTAGTAAGGGATTTTGTGCCATTGGGTACCTCTCGATTGATACCCAATACTATGGCCGATTTTTACAGTTGAATCGAATAAATTATTATAAAATCTATGGAATTATAGCTGAAATTAGCGCCAGATTTGGCCGCCTTGACCATTCGCTCCATTAGACACACAGATACCGATGGCTGACGCAGCAGAAGAAGCGCGGCAAGTAAAACCAGTTCTGCAAGTTGCTTGGTCAGTCACGATGCACGATTGAACAACACCATTGTAACAGCTGCTGTTATTATAACCTGTTACATTCGAAATTTGCGGAATGTTCATCCATTGGTTGTTGTTAGATGTGTTATATCCGTAATAAGCATAACCTTGGAATCCGCCACCAAGCATATTTGACTGAACGCAGCCAAGACCCGCGTAGTTATTGTAAGTGGGAACTGAACCCGCCGGGCAGTTACATAAATAAGCTGAGTTATACATTTGGTGAAATGGGCTAGTACCTGAACCGTAGTAACCATTGTTATAGAATACGCCACCTTGTTGGTAACCGTAGCCATACCCATTGTTATAGTTATAAGGCGTAAAACCCGGTTGGTTGTAATAGCTAGTTTGGCAAGCCTGAGGGTAGTTTAAACAATCAGTTGTGATCGCACCATCATCTTGAGTGTT
>CAMLRE010000053.1 GCA_946482355.1 uncultured Bdellovibrio sp. | reverse complement strand
GTTGATACGAATAGTGATTTTCCAATTGAAGTTTCTGATAAATTCAGAAAATTTTTAATGAATATGAATAACGCCAAAACTTTTGGGGCCCGCATGAAAGCTTTATCAGGGGCTTCAATCGGTATGTTTAAACCGAGAGCGGCTTCAGTCACTGAACCACGTACTTTGATGTCGATGGGTCAGCACTGTGAATTAATGGCGAAAGAATGGAAAATTGCGCGCGAAGATCAAGACGCCGTCGCGTTAGCCAGCCACTTAAACGGAGCGAAAGCTTACGATGCTGGTTTTTACGATGACTTAGTTGTTCCATTTCACGGAATCACTCGCGATGCCACGTTACGTGCTGATACAAATATTCAAAAATTAGCAAAACTTAAACCTTCATTTGATACAGTTTCAGGAACGTTAACGGCCGGAAATAGTTCTCCGTTAACCGACGGGGCGGCCACGGTTTTATTAGGAACTGAATCAGTAGCGCAAAAGTTAGGTTTATTTCCGATGGCGAAAGTCATTGATGTGCAAGCGGCAGCGGTTGATTTTGTTCACGGAGCCGGCTTATTAATGGCGCCAACAAAAGCGGTTTCACAATTATTAACTCGTAATGAATTAACATTTAAAGATTTTGATTATTTCGAAAGTCACGAAGCCTTTGCGGCTCAAGTTCTTTGTAACTTGAAAGCCTGGGAATCACCTGAATACTGCAAAAATGTTTTAGGTTTAAAAGCACCGATTGGTCCGATTGACCGTACAAAAATGAATGTCGTCGGAAGTTCAATCGCCATGGGTCACCCATTTGCAGCAACTGGTGCACGTGTTACCGGAACGTTAGCGAAACTTTTAGCTGGCGGCGGTAAAAAGCGCGGCCTTGTTTCCATCTGTACAGCAGGTGGAATGGGTGTGGCCGCGATTTTAGAATCAGTGTAAAACTGGTTAGTGTAACAGACCCATATTTTCTTTAGCATCGTACTTCGGCGTTTGATTAGATTCTTTTTCTGCTTTCTGCGCCGAAGATCTAAAGGGCTTAGTTAATAGCGAACGGTCAAACACTTCGCGTGACTGAGCCCCTGTTTTATATTCGCCTGATTGGCCTGATGGCAGTAATCGATTTAACAACACCAATGTGTAAGCCACTAGTTCTGGAAAGAATGTGCCAAGACCGAAGCGTAATTTCGCAGGTAAAAACGGCATCAATTCAAAACGGCGATCACGCGCGGCTTCAATAATTTGTTTGGCTGCATCTTGAACGGCCGTTGAAAATCCCGGAAGTACATCAGCTGATTGAAACCACGCAAATTCTTTTTCATGTTCACCTTTAAACACCGCTTGAATCGGAGATCCGGTGCGCATCATACCTGGGTAAACTGTGGTGACAGAAATATCTTCGTCATAAAGTTCAGTGGCCAGGCCTTGCGAAAAACCAGAAAGTGCAAATTTGGAAGTGTCATAGGGTAACATATGCGGAATCGCCATGCGTCCACCCATCGAACAAATATTTACAATGCGTCCACCACTGGTTTTTTGGCGCAAGAACGGAAGAGCCACGCGAATGGAATTCATCGCTGCATAGAGATGAATCTTCATCTGCGCTTCGAAATCCTGCTGGGTCATGCTTTCCCACGGGCCAACAACAATGGCTCCGGCGTTGTTGATCAATAAATCAATACCATCAAAAAGATCAGCAGCTTCGTGAATAGCTGAGCTTAATTGAACGTTGTCAGTAATATCGCAAGCGATGATATGCACTTGCCCGCGATTTAATTTATCAAGTTGTGATTTGGCCCTTTTTAATTCATCTTCATCACGCGCAAGTAACGTGACATTACAATTTTCGTTCACCAGTTGGCGTGCCAGCGCTAAGCCTAAGCCGCGTGAACCACCGGTGATAATAGCTGATTGACCGCGAAATGAATCGGGATTACTTGATTCAACTAAGATACGCGTTAATAAATAACCACTCGCTAAAGCGGGTAAAATGGCTAAGCGTTTTCTGCTCGAACGCAGTAGGGCTAATGTCCCTAAACCACAAAGCATTAAAAGTTCGTTTTTGACTCTTGTTCTCATGAGCACCTCGTTATTTTAAGTACGAGGTGATCTTAGCATTTTTTGAGCCGTCGCATTTTCTAGGCCGTACCGTGCGGCTGACTTTGAGCGTGAATTTCTTTGATCGTTGTTAACAGTTTATCTAAAGCGATGGGTTTACGTACAAACTTAACAACTTGGTCGCGCGCTGTTTCTTCAATGTCTGTAGCCGCTGATAATAAAATAATAGGTACCGGATTTTTTTGAAAAAGATCGCGTTTTTTCATTTCGGCTAACATTTCATAGCCATTCATTATCGGCATCATCAAATCTAAAAGAATCAACGATGGTTTTCCTTCTTTTTGCATCAGTTCGATCGCTTGCTTACCATTGGCAGCAGCAGCTACTTCGAAATTTTCCATTTCAAGAAAAGCTTTCAAGTTATCTTGAATATCAATGTCGTCTTCGATCAGAAGAATTTTGTTTTCGATGGAACTCATGCGGTTTTTATTCTGCTGGAATATTTACGATAAAACAAGCACCTTCATTCGGGGCACTTTGTACGATGATTGTCCCATGATGAGCCTGAACAATTTGTTGTGAAATATATAAACCTAATCCGAGGCCGCTGATGTTTTTTGCTGCTACGGCTCGTTCAAAACGCGCAAAGATACGTTCTTGATTTTCTTTTGCAATACCCATTCCTTGATCGCGCACCGACAAAGAAATTTCATTTCCGTGTTTTGTTAAATTTACGTTAACGGGTTTTCCTTCGCCGTATTTAATAGCATTCGTTAAAAGATTTGTTAAAACCTGCTCCATACGGAAGCGGTCAATATTGGCGGTGATGTTTGGTTCAATTTTGCAAATAATCTGGTTGCCGCTTTGTTTGATCAGATCGTTTAAAGATTCTAAGGTTTCTTCAATTAACGTATTTAGAGAATTCGGCGCTTTTTCTAAAGATAATTTACCCAGTGATATACGCGAAACATCTAACATATCTTCAATTAAATTTGTTAAACGGTTAGCTTGTTTATCAATCTGGCTTACAAACTTTTTCATGCGCTCGGGGCTGTAAGCTTGAGGATCGCCTTTTTCGGCAGCCATTTGGGTCATCTGTGTTTGCAGTTTAATACTAGTTAGCGGTGTTTTTAATTCGTGTGAAGCGATTGAAATAAATTCGTTACGAATTCTTAAAGCTTCTTGTGAAGCTTCGAAAAGAATTTTCGTTTGTTCATTTTTTTTACGGTCAGTGATGTCTTGAATCGCAGCTACGCGGCCCATGACTCCATTTTTAAGCATGTGCTTTTTGCCACGAATCTCAATGTGAAAGCGTGAACCATCTTTTCGAATACCGATCGCTTCATAAGAAGATTCGGCTTGCTGAGCAATGTGAGCGGCGGCCATTTGCCCTGATTCAAGAGTACACATGGTGTAAATACTTTTACCGATTAATTCTTGGCGTGTGTAACCGAACATTTTTACCAAGGCTTCATTCACATCTAAAAGAAATTCGCCATCATGCAAAGCCATACCTTCGAAAGTGGAATCTAATAAACGGCGAACCTGCAAGGCATTTTCACGCACTTGCATTGTTAGTTTTAAACGTGAACGAAGACCTGCAAAAGCAACGGCAACAATAGTTAGAATGCCTGGTAAGAATAAAGTTTCTTTTAGATTAGGGCTTGCGTAGTTGATCGCCACTGAAAGAATGATGACAAACACAATATAACTCACCATCGCGCGCATACTTTGCATGAGTGCCGCCACGGTGATGACGGCCATGTAACAACCCCAAACCCAGGTGATGTCTATGCGGTTATTATAAAATAAATAATAAAAATGTAAGGTTGTAACCCATGCAGCAAAAGCAAACCAAAATTCGATATTTTTTCTAACCGAAGCTGAAATAAAACTTCCGACATAAGCACCGAAAAAACAAAGTACGGCTAAAAAACGCCCTAAGAAGGGGTTGTAAGATCCTGGCAATAAAGCTTCAACTACAAAATACCATAAAAGATAAAAGCCACCGGCTACAACCATGACGATGCGGTAGTAAGTCAGTGATGCATCATCGTCTAAAATGTAAGGCAGTTCCGCCTTTTTCTTCATGGCATTTTCCTTGCTCGATTAATTAATAATTAATTTAACATCGTCTGTGATTAAAGTAGGAGAACTTTTTATGAAGATATTGATTAGTCTAGCTATTTTGATGTCGTTAACTGCAGTTACTACAGGCTGTACAACGACTGGATCGAATTATCGTACGGCGCATAATACGGGGCAGAAGGCGACGTGGGAAGTTTCAGGTGTCGTTTCACGTTTTATCACCACCGCCGAAGGGCAAGTGGATGGATTTATTCTTGAAGACGGAATGCAAATTCGTTTTCCGGCGCATATGTCGACTGCAGTTACTAACGGTGTAGCTGTTGGTGATACGGTGACGGTGAAAGGTTTTGAAAGCACAACAAATGCTATGCAGGCCACACAAATCATAACACCGAAAAATGCGAACGAAATTGTGATCGTGGATCGTGCTAAAGGTAAACTTTTGGCTTCAAAGAAAGAACGTGAAAAAGCCTATAAAGACTTAGAAAGTATCGCTGTCGCCGGCGAGATCGACACATTGTTGCACGAACCTTCTGGTGAAGTGTCTGGATTTTTACTGACTGAAGGTTCAGTGGTGCGTTTACCAGTTGATATTAGAACACCGGCCCGGGCCTATGATGTCGGCCAATACGTTGAAGTGACTGGATTTGGCAGCGAAAATAAATATGGTAAATCCGTAGAAGCCGCTACTGTCCAACGTCAGCCCACTGAATATGAAATTGATTATGAGTAAATAAGAATCACTTCCTTGACGCAAGTCACGGGATATGAGCAGATAGCTAAATGCAGATTAGGCCTTTGCATTTAGATGATTTAGCGCAAATTAAAACATTCACCGATGCGACCATCGGTGAAAACTATTTCACTGTTGATGAGCTTAAAGAGTGTTATCAAAAATCACTTTTAAATAATGTGATGTATTCTTTTGTTCTAGTTGATGAACAAAATAAAATCTACGGTTTACGTTTATCTTACCCGCCGGGTGCCTGGAGCAAAGGAAAAGGTTCTAAACTTCATCCGGAACTTTGGAATGTTCCGCAAGATAAGGCCGGGTATTTTCAAAGTTTATTTATTTCTCCGGAAGTGCAAGGCGGCGGATGGGGCCCAAAACTTTCTGAAGCGGCGATCGTGCGTTTAAAAGAAATCGGAACGCAGGCGATTATCACTCACGCATGGCAGGAATCTCCGAACAATTCTTCGATTCGCTATCTGACTAAATTTGGTTTTAAACCTGTAGCCACGCATCCAAATTATTGGATTGATGTCGATTACGTTTGTACACGTGATGGTAAACCTTGCCGTTGTACGGCTGTTGAGATGGTTAAATATTTATGACTCAATCTTTTTGGCAAGACTTTAAATTAAAGACTGAAACGACAAAATTGCAAAATTACGATTACGTTATTATCGGCGGCGGTATTGCCGGATTATCAACGGCGTATTGGCTTTTACAAAAAGATTCAAAATTAAAAATCGGTGTGATCGAAAAAAATAAAATAGGTTTCGGCGCTTCTGGCAGAAACGCAGGTTTTGTGACGTGTGGTTCGACAGAACATTTTATTAAGCTGAAAGATCATTTTGGTTTAGATAAAGCGACTGAAATTTGGAAATTTTCTGAAGATAACCGCAAGCTTTTACAAGAACATATTATTCAAGATAACGCCGACAAAGTAGATTTTAAAATCACCGGTTCGTGTACGGTGGCTGCTAACAGCGAACGCTGGGCTTACTACCAAGAGATCGCCAAAGTAATGCGTGCGCAAAATATTGATGTGTACGAAGCGCGCTCGCAAGAAATGGAGCACGATTTTGGAGTCGTTGGTTTTGAAGGCGGTATTGTCTATGCGGGTGATGGTTATGTGCATCCGGTTAAGTTACTGAGCCAGTTTTTAAATAAGATCAACGTACACATTCATGAGCAAACAGAAGTTCAAAGTGTAAGCAAAAGTGCTAAAGGCTTTACGATCAAAACGAATCAAGGCGAAATTTCTGCGGCCAAAGTCATTACCACGGTTAATGCTTATCTGCCTTTAGTGAATCCAAAGTTTGCCTCTTTGATTGTTCCTGGGCGTGGTCAAATTCTTTTAACAAAACCTTTACAGCAATTTGTTAAGGGGCCTTGTTATCTGACCAAACACCTCTGTTATTTTCGCCAGCTGCCTACAGGAGAGCTTTTAATCGGTGGTTTCAGAAATCTGGATACCGAAAACGAAAAAACTCATGCTGATAATATCACTGATATTATTCAAAAAGCGTTATTTGATTTTGTAAAAGATCATTTTCGCTTTGGAGCACAAGCTGAAATTGCCCGGCAGTGGTCAGGTATAATGGGCTATTCTCCAGATGGGCAAATGTTAATCGGGGCAGAGTCTGAAGAGCCTGATTTACACTACATTGCGGGTTGCTCAGGTCATGGTATGGGCCTAAGTTTTAACGCTGCAAAGACTTTGGTGGATGCAATCTACGGACAGGCAATTCCAAGCCATCTCGATATTAAACGTTTTAAAGTTTAATTAACAAAAATAAATAAAAATTTATTAGGAAGCAAAACCTCTTCTTATGGTCTAGTGCAAAAGATCTGTTTAAAAACAGTTAATTTTCGAGTATGATTACAAATGTAAACATAGCAAAAAGGAAGCACGATCTATGAAAGCCGATTTTCAAAATTTAGGTGTATATCTAAAAGAAAAAAGATTAAGCGAAGGATTTACTCAGACTGAACTTTCACAGTCATTAAAAGTGCATGTGCAATTCGTTTCTAACTGGGAGCGTGGTTTATGTGCGCCTCCATCGCACTGCTTTCATCATTTAATTGATGTTCTTAAATTAAACCGTGAACAAATTGTGACGGCGATGGTTTTAGATTCAAAACGAGTTATTGAAGCTAAAGTTTTCAAGAAAAAGAAAAAAGCAAAAGCTGGCTAAGAACGTATAAAGGCGAAGGGTGTTTTAATTGTCTCGCACAATTCCTACAACGAATAATGTTGAAAACACTCTGGCAGATTTCTGTGCGACAGCCCTGCAAATGCACAGCATCGCCGAAAAACTGGGAACTCCATTTCGAGTGTTCTCTGACCTGGATAATATCAAACTTCTTAAATTACCCGATTCTGAATTCACAGCTATTGCAAATCGTCTTAAAGTTTATCGTGACGTTTTTCAAATGGCCTCTGAACAAAAAGAACTTTTTAACGCCGTTCAAGAAAAGCAGTTATTATGGTTTGCTTTACGTTCGCTGCGTTTAGCGCCACCTTGTGAATTTTTTAATAATTTAAAAAACGATTACATTGTTGAAGTATATATGGGAACGCGTCAGGTTTACCGTACCTTTAATTACTATTCACTGTGTAGTTATTCATTAGATGAATTAGAGACCACGCCATGGGATCAGTTATTTAAACGCGAAGATCCTACGATAGTTGAAAGAATTTTAGCTGATGTGGCTACGGCGCTAAGAGAGCGTCGCACAGTTTATTCAAATATTCCGCAGCACCCTGTAACAGAAGCTTCTTCAGCCTTGTTAAACGAAGTGATGTACAAACTTGAATGTATTGTGCCGCTGACAGATTTAGATAATGATGCCCAAGATTGTTTTGCAGCCGTTTTGTCGGCGCAGCTGATCAGTACACCTTCTGAAGAAGTTCGTCGCGAAAGACAAGAAGCTTACGAGCTAAAACGTTTTGCCGAACGACAAATTTTAATGGCTAAAGCGGTTCTTAAAGGTTAACAATCTAACGTTTCTTTTTATTCGATTTTTTTAAATGATTTTCTAAGGCGGCCAACAACTGGGCCGTATCAATTGGTTTAGTTAAATGTCCGTCACAGCCAGCATCGCGGGTTTTTGAGCGTTCTTCGGCCATGGCGTGTGCGGTAAGCGCAAGAATAGGTTTACTAAATCCACGCGCACGTAAAAGGCGAGTAGCTTCGTAGCCATCCATTTCCGGCATTTCGATATCCATTAAAATAATATCAAAATTTTGTTTTGCAGTTTGCTCAAGAACTTCATGGCCATTGCTCACGACAGAAACCGTAGCCCCATGTTTAGTTAAGAATTTTTCGACGAAGTATTGGTTATCAACCGAGTCTTCGGCTAATAAAATATTAAATCCAGATAAAGGTACGAAATCCATTTGCTGTGACGATTTTTTTGTTTCAATTTTGATAACTGATGCCGCCGGAACATCAGCTGTTAGTGTAAATGCAAACGTGCAGCCCATGTCTTTTTCACTGCGTTCAATAATCAGTTGCCCACCTAAAGCTTCAGCTAAATGTTTTGAAAGGGCTAAACCTAAACCGTTGCCTCCGAATTTGCGAGTCGTGCTTGATTCAGCCTGCGAAAACGGTTGGAACAGACGTTCTTTTTGATCTTCAGTTAAGCCAATACCTGTATCGATCACGCGAATTTGAATTTCGGCTTTAGATTGCTTTTTGGCGCAAGATTTAACCTGAACGATGACCCCGCCTTGGTCGGTAAATTTAATCGCGTTACTTAATAGGTTTGTCAGAACCTGTTGAATGCGAACGCTGTCTGATAAAATTGTTTGCGGAAGTTCATTTTGAATATCAAGTAAGACGTAAATACCTTTAGCGCGCGCTTTGGCTTTAAACTGGTGAACCACATCGTGCAGAAGTTGTTGTGGTGATAATTCAATTTTTTCTAACTCTAAACAATTGGCTTCGACTTTTGATAAATCTAAAACGTCGTCAATAATTTTAATTAAAGCATTGCCATTACGGTTAATCGTTTCGGCAAACTGCGTTTTTTCAATATCTGAAATAGGACCGTCTTTAAGAAGATCGGCAAAACCTAAAATGGCCGTTAACGGAGTACGAATTTCGTGACTTACATTAGCTAAGAATACCGTTTTATTTTTATTGGCATGTTCTGCGAGAGCTTGTGCCTGCTTTAGCTGAGACACGGTTTCTTTAAGTTCTTCGACCTCTTGGGCAAGTTTTAATTTGGCTTCAACACGGTCAGTGATATTTGTTGAGGTTCCGGTAAAACGAAACGGGTGACCGTTGATATCTTTAATGTATTCACCACGGCCTTCGATCCAAACCGTTGAGCCATCGGGTCGAATCACACGGTATTCGCAGTAATAAGGAACATTCTG
>CAMLRE010000052.1 GCA_946482355.1 uncultured Bdellovibrio sp. | reverse complement strand
ATTTTTCTGAAGCAACTAAGTAAAGTGGCCCTATTTGAGTGGTAATTTTTCTTTGTGCTTTTTCCATAGAGTTTAATTCCTATTCTGCTTTAGGTTTTTTAACAGATTTCTTTTGAAGTGTGCCTGCATAATTTCGCCAAAAAAGGGCTGCTACATAGCCGCGCCATGGCCTCATCGTCTCAAGAACATCTTTAGAGTGAATCTCTAATGCTCGAGCTAGAATCAGATCGCTGGCCGGAAATGTATCGGTATCGCGTAAGGCTTTTAAAGCGATATACTGAGCTGTCCAAGGACCAATACCTTTAATTGTTAGAATCTTTTTAAAAAACTTCTCCACATCCTGAGTGGACTCTAAAGATAGTTCGCCATTTTCAACAGCCGTTGCAAAAGCTACGAGCGTTTGTTTTCTGATACCCGTTGTTTTTAGGGTCGTCAGATCAGCTTTGATAATTTGTTTTGGTGTTGGAAAAAATTTAACTGATTTACCACCGACTAAATACTCTGAATCAGTTCCAGCTAATTCAATCAGATCATGAACAAGGGATCTTCCGCGCTCAATACTAACCAACTGGCCTAATATTGCAGAAATAGCTATTTCAAATGGATCCCAACCAGACGGAAGACGAATTCCCGGAAACTTTTTTAAAAGTTTTTTAATTTCGGCATCAGATTCTAAGCTATTGGCAATAACCACCGGATCAGAATCCAAATCAAAAAGATTTCTAACTCTAGAAATAATAGAATGAATAATGGAAGTATCTGGAAACTCAATTTCTACAATTAAAGAAGAAGCTTCTTTATTATTTGAAATAGCGATATGCCCGGTTTTACCGTTCATCGTAATCACTCGGTGCATTTTTCCGTTTTCAAACCACTCTAAGCTTCCTGTGCGATGATTTTCATAGGTTTTCATTAACCCTTCAAAATCAAAAGGTGGACGATATGGTATTGAAATTTTAAGCCCATCGCGATCACTGACTTTGTCTCTGCGAATTTCGCGCGGAGCTTTTTTGAAACGATCTTTAAAGGCATCATTAAAGCGCCTGATTGATGAAAAACCTGAAGCAAAAACAATTTCAGTTATTGGCAAGGCGGTTTCAGTAATAAGTTTTCGTGCTAGATTTAATCGGTTTTCAAAAGAGAGCTGTTTAGGAGTCTTGCCAATTTCTTCGGTAAAAAGTCGGCGTAAGTGTCTGGCGGTAACACCAAACTGGTCAGCAAAACGATCCTCATCAAATTCAATAGTTTCTTGCGAGTTTAAAATCTTAACCGCACGCTGAACAATCGCCGATTTTCCGACCCAAGCTGGAGACCTAGGTGCGCTTTCTGGTCGACATCTTAAACAAGGCCGATAACCTGCTTTTTCGGCTTCTAAATGGCTATGAAAAAATTCAACATTTTCACGCTTAGGTTTGGCTGGACAAATTGGTCGACAGTAAATTCCTGTTGTTTTCACACCAACAAAAAACTTTCCGTCAAAGCGATGATCTCTTGTCGCCATAGCTTTAAAATAAATGTCTTCTTTTTTCATACGATCATTCTATAACAGATCGCTGCCTTATACTGGCTATTTTCGGACATTATCGTTTTGCATTAACCGTATGAAGCTATTTTGAGTTTGTTTTTGATTAGATATTGGTGCTTTTAAAAGCAACGCATGCAATCTAGATAAATATTTTGACAAAAAGCACAGTCAGCTTTCATATAGCCTCATGAGACCATCTAAAGTAGCCAATTTAATGAACCTAGCTGAAGTTGTCGCGCAAAGATCCCATGATGCAGAAACTCACGTAGGCGCCCTGCTTGTATCAAACAAAACAGGAGCTATTTTAGCTACTGGCTTTAATGGTTTTGTACGCGGTACAAAAGATAACGAACTACCGAACACACGCCCTGAAAAATACCCGTACATGGTTCATGCTGAACAAAATCTTATCGCGAACTGCGCCCGCCATGGTATTTCGATGGATGATTGCACCGTGGTTTGTACACACTCACCGTGTGTAGTGTGCATGCGATTATTATTTCAATGTGGCATCACTGAAGTTCTTTATAAAGTTTCTTATACTGACTCTGAAAAAGTAAAAGAGATGAAAGATATTAAAGTCATCGAAATTCCGACCGAAGAACCTGATATTAAAAAATTGCGCTACGAAGTTTAATACTCGGTCGGCACATCATGTGAATGATCCTTTCCTTGAAGTCTAAAAGCAAGGTAAAGGACAGATGTTTTAAGGCTACTTCGTAACAACTGTCCCTTAGAGTTAACCAAGCATCTTTCTCATGAGCAATGTTAGTTAAGCAAATCTGACCATCCTCTAATTAGCTGTGGCTGCATAAGTTGAATTTTCATTTTGATCAGACACGTAACTTTTCATCTGATTCATAAAACGCATCACCCGCTAGTTTAAAAGAAATACGGCCTTTGTGTTTTCCCTGAGCTCCGAAATCAGGAGCCCGTGCGCCAGCGCCTGATTACTCAGAACAAGTACTAAAAAACTTATGATAAAACTAAATCGAAAACACCTACTTACAGCTTAGAGTTGTAATGATAAAGGTCTCTTCACGCACCTTAAACGTACCTCTTACATCGAAAGTGGCTGCTAAAGGTTTTTTTCCTTTATAGTCGTAAGCATTTCCATTTTTTCTGGCGATGGGCTTTAAACCATCAGCAGGGCCCGTTTGCATCGTTACAAACTTTTTACCTAACATCTTACAAGCTACAGTTGCCGTTTCTTCACCAAGAGTGTCATCCTCTGTTCCAAGATAAGCTTTATTTTCTCCGACCTGAAGAGTTGGATAAACAATCTGTAATTCTCCGGTTGGCATCATAAAACCAGTTCCACTAATCGCCGATTTAAGAATTGTTACATCAGCAAACACAGATTGAGTTGCTAACACCACAGTAAACATTGCAAAACCAATCTTCATTTTCATAACTTTTTCTCCTTTTTTTAATAGACGCTTCACGAATGGTTACGTTGCTGCAACTGTGCCAGCGCTTAAAACTGACTAATTGATTTTTAGAATAAAAAACTGTCGAAGCATTTATCTAGACGCGCATTCACGCTAGTAAACAGTGCTTCAGGTAGATTTCGCGATGTTTCGCGAATTCTGATTCATGTAGCGAAATTAAAAACCTTTGTTGTTTTAAGTGTTTGTATTCTTTTGTTAAACTTTGAATTTTTGCGATTTACTTTAAGAAGTAATTGGGGCGACCGACGGGGCTTGAACCCGCGACACTCGGAATCACAATCCGATGCTCTACCAACTGAGCTACGGCCGCCACAGAATGAGTTCAAATTTATAATGAACTTTTCGCCCATTGGCAAGAATTTGAACCTTAAAACTATTAAAAGCCTGTTTCGTGGGTAATTTTGGCTAATTTTTCAGCCATTTTATGGGGTAATACACCCGTTTGACCGCCCATTGATAAGTGATAGGCTTTTTAGATATGAAAACTTTATTCTTTTTATCAATCACAACCCTAGTTTTATCAACAGCTCAAGCTCAAACAAAATCAGCTTCAGCTACCCCAACAACAACTAAGACGGAGACTAAAAAAGTGGAAAAATACAATCCAGAAACTTGCGCCTTTCCTAAAGATGACGATGCTTTAAAAAAACTTTTAACTCCCGAGCAGTACGCGATCACAAAGAAAAACGGAACCGAGCGCCCGTTTGATAATGCGTACTGGAACAATCATCATCCAGGTATTTATGTGGATGTGATTTCTAAAGAACCGCTTTTTTCTTCGAAAGATAAATTTGAATCTGGATCTGGCTGGCCAAGTTTTACAAAGCCTATCGCTAAAGATGTGGTCGTTGAAAAAACGGATGACTCACACGGCATGGATCGCACCGAGATTCGTTCTAAGCGCGCTGATTCGCACTTAGGTCACGTATTTAACGATGGCCCTAAAGATAAAGGCGGACTTCGTTACTGTATGAATTCAGCGTCTTTAAGATTTATTCCGTTAGAGAAACTAAAGGAAGAAGGCTATGAAGATTATTTAAAATTATTTTCGGCGAAAGAAATTTCTGACGCGCAAAAAAATCCGTATAAGAAGTAATTATTCCCAGTCTAATAAAACTAAACGTCCGTCAGGAGTTAAAGCGACCTGGCGGGCTTCGTTCACTAAAGCCATATCACGAACATCAGCTCTTGGACTTTGCAATGAACTTACACGGGCTGGATCGTTCGAACGTTTGGCAATCTCTGGCGCCATTTTCGTAAATTTGTCCCACACCGCTTGAAGTTCATTAAACTCTTTTTCATCAGCATCAGATAATTTTTTACCAGATTTTAAAGCGTACAAACGATCTTCGACCTGATTTAACGTCATACGAATTGAAACACGTTCATTCACTATATACTCATAATTTTTACCGTGATCATAAACCTTAACAACTTCTAAACCTGGAATACCTTCGTACTTATCGCGTGTTTTAACATAAGTTTCTAAAAATTCTTTACCCGTTTTTTTACCCGACACACCTGATGTTAAATACGGAAGACGCAGCACTTTGCCAGAATCTTTCAGCGCGTATAAATTAGAAGTATTACCGGCACCGATATATTCGCCTAATTCAAAGTTTTCAACTTTACCGCTGTTCGCTGATGGCGCCTGCACGACATCACCTTTTTTAAGACTTGAAACAACATTGTCGTACTGTGAACGTTTAAAATTAATTTGTCGTTCTGTTTGCCACGCATTTAAACGCGATGGCTCTTGTAAATGGCTATCAGCTAAATTAACCGTTACACGATCTTCGATCGCTGCTGGCTTACGCTCTAGACCGCGGTATTCGCTTAAAAGTTTTTGCGCGTTACCTTTTACATCGTAGTGAACGGCATTTGGAATTTCTTTAGTTTTAAGCCAAGTCGCAAAACCCGAATCATTTTTATAAGCTTTTAAAAATTCAACAACTTCAGGCGCTTCAGCTTTTTCGTTATCTGAACGTTTAGCAATATTTACGATCAAATAATCTAAAGACGCTTGCGAGTGGCGTTGATCAAGTTTTCCGGCTTCAGTACTTGCGAGTGTTGATACCGGTTTTGGCTGAGAGATTTTAAAATTCTTAAACGGTTCACCATGTAGACGTTCTTCGTGTAAAAGCATACGCTCCATGCCCTTAGCCACATCAGCTGCCGGTGAATCATTGGTAAAAACTAATTTTTTATCATGACCCAGTTCATCGGTGAATTTTAAAGTCAGACGTTCAACTAAACCATTGGCATCTTTTGTTAATTCAACATGGTCTTTGATATATTCAGTTTGTTTTTCTAAACGCTGAATAGCTCCACCCACAAACTGGCTTAATTCGGTCTGTTGAACTTTGTTAAGCTGTTTTGAAGTGGCTGCATGCTGCTGCAAAGTTTGTAACTGGCGCATTGTTTTTTCAGGATTACCGATCAGCATTTCATTCGGTAACTGTAACCCTTTATTTGGCGGAACACCGATTTCACGAATCGCAGCTTTAGGGTTAGCTGCTAAAGGAGCTCCACCTAATTCATAAAATATTTTATCTACCCCGCCGCGTGTTCCCTGGCTTAAACGATCGAATGTCGAATGCACAATCGCAGCCGGAGTTTGTGGCATTGGGTATTTAGGTTTAACCACACCTGATGGTAATTTTTCACCGTGATCAAAAATAGAATTGGCGAAAAACACTTTTGCCTTAGGGTGTTTGGCATTTGCTAACGATGTTGGAACTACATTTCCTGATAAAAAGCCCCAGAAGCCATCGTCTGGTCCGTTATGGCCAAGATTTGCTAAAAATCTTTCACGAAATTGTTCAGAAGTAATATTTCCTGCATTTAAATCGCGAATCGCTAACTGCATTCCCGGTAATTCGTGTAAATATCCACGAAGCACCGGCACTTCAGCAATGATGTCTCTGATTTCCTGGTTTGAAATTTCTGGATTTAGTAAACTCGGATGCGCAAAACCTAAATCCGCTAAAATAGACTTAACTTCTTTCGTTGCCGGTGTTTGCGCTGTACCACGAATTGTGTCGAATAATTCTTCTGACTCTTTTGTGTTTTTTAAAAGTAAGTTTTCTTGAAACTTCGCAATTTTACCTACGTCAGAATCAAGCATACCGAATTTTAAACCTTGAAAGTCGACTTCGGCCTTACTCATCACTTTAGCGACCACCGGATTACGAGTCGCTGTGATTAAGTCTTGTTGGTGCAAAATAGATTTAACTTCTTTGGGCGATAAATCGGCACCCTTTAAAGACTCTACATAATTATCCACCTGAGCTTCTAACTCGGGAGACGACTTAGAAACTCTGCCTTCAACTTTTTGTTCGACTGGAAGCTTAGAGCTAGGAGCTGCTGGCGCTTCAACGGCCGGAACACTGGCTGGCACACGCTGAGTTTTTTTGAATTTATCTGGATCAATAATTTGAGCTGGGTTTTGCAATAGATCTTCAACTGTAAGATCGGCTTGTTCTTCCATTTTAAGCCAGCTATCTTTACCACCGGTAGACTCAATATCAGCTTTAAGCTGATATTTTTGTGATAAGAACTGTTGCTGTTTACGAATCACTAAAAGATCGATCTCTTTATTTTTATTACCGTAGCGTTTAACTCCGTATAAAATACGATCGTACTCGTAACCTAAGTTATAGTACTGATCTAGAGCCACTTTTTTAATTTCGTTTTGATCGACTGATTTAGCTTTGGCTAAGACCAGCTTTTCTGTCGCCATACGAGCCACATCATTATTATCAGAAATAAATCCGGCACGAATTGCAGCTTTAGCATTGGCTTCGTTTGACCAGAATGACTTAGCCGAAGAACCTAAACTTTCGTACACCGTATCAGCCGAAGCACGATAGTATGGAATTGCCAAATCCATATCGCCGGTTTTTGCAAAATCATTGGCGATATTTGAAGTCATACGGCTGAAATTTTCAGGCTGCAACTGACGATCGATGCGGTTTAAACGGCTCATGATCTGGCGTTGTTTTTCAACTGTCGGTGTTAACGGATGCCCTGAAGTTAATTCATTCACATCACGTAAACCGTAATTACGCCCGCGCACAGCTAAAACTGAATCAAGATCGTTCACAAGATCTTTTAATTGCGGATTAGCATCAGCGGCCTGTGCTTTAACTTTATCAGAAGCTGGGTTACGTGAATTTACGCGTGTATCAGCCAAGAAACTTCCGCCTTTTAAAGGTTCTGGACGTTTCGGAACGCCCACTTTTAAACGTAGTTCTGCTAAGTACGCCTTATCGTAATCAAGACGGCTTTGCGCATTTAACATGTTAATGCGCTCTTGGCGTGAAAATTCACGAAGCTGCCCCATGGCTTCACTGCGCGACATATTTACCGGTGTTGAGAAATTTACTTTCACCGGGCCATTTTTTCCAGGCACATCGTTTAACGTCACTTGCCAGATCGTAAAGTTCGCGTTTCCTGAGCGCCCGACATCTTTAGCCACCAATGAACCTAATGAATCATCGATATGATCTAACGATTCACGCGTGTCGTTAATGAAAGCTTGTCTGCGATCAATACTTGTTTGCATATTTTCAATATCACGCTTAACCGCACGGTTTGGTACACCTGGGCGGCCAGATTTAGCTTGTGAGATCACTGTCTGTTTATCGACAGCAAAATTCACCGTAGCCGCTTTGATTTCATCTAAAGAAAAACCATTTTCATAACCTTGGGCTGATAAAGCCCCTGATTTTGATTTAAGAGTTAAATCACCTTTTATACGGTCAGTTTTAGTGTGTGAAACTTCATGAAGTAACGTCGAAAAACGTTCATCGATCGTACGATCGGTATTAATATAGATAGCCCCTTCCGGAGTTGTTACTCCGTAGCTATTTTCTAACAATGGATTTGTTGAATCATCATAAGTTACGTTGTTTTTGGCTTCGATTTTTTTACGTGACTTAGCACGAAGCTCGGCTAACTGCGCTTCGTCTTTAGCGTTTGCAAAATCATTTTCAATTTGCGCGCGAATGGCTTGCGGGTCACTGCTGCGCGCGCGTTCTGGTTTAATACCCACAAAAGCCGAATTCGCATCACCTAACTCACGATCAGTCATTTTTTGTAAAACAACGGCATTGTCTTTTTTTACACCAACCGTATAAATGATTTCGTTATTTACTTTATCACGGCCTAATACCAAACCTTCGGTCTCTGAACCTACGGGTTTTGGTAATCTCACTTTATCACCCACACCGGCTGTGACCACGTAATCACCGGTTTTAAGTTGCGATAATGGTTTAACAATAACCGGAGTTACCGCGGGAGTTACAATGGATGCTGGCGCGCGAGCTGCGTCTTTTGTTTGCGCTAAAGCTTCAACACCTTTAACACCGCCACGTTTATACGCTTCAAAAACCGCACGTGAAGTGACATTACTTCTGCGTGCTAATTCTGAAAGAGCTGTTTGTGGTTCAGCATTTAAATCCATTTTATCTACAGGGCGGCCTTTACCGACAGCTTCTTTAGCTGCGCGGTGACCTTCATCTAAGATTTGTTGTAATTCAGCATTTGATTTAGCTTGGTATTCGCTACTTCGTTTAGCGTCAGCTTTAACTTTCTTTAAAGCTTCTGGTGTATTGGCTGCTAATAACTGATCTTGCGTTAAATGCACTTGGTTAATAACACCTGTTTCATCAGCGTATTCTACGACATAAGTTTTTGCTAAACCGGGTTTAGCTTCAACTTTTGAAAGTACACGACCTTGACGTAATTCACCATTACCCAATGGAACCACGATCTCAGGATTATTCTTCATGTCTTTTGTAACTAAAACCGGAGAATCCGGAGAAAAATCAATTTTAGCTGCTGTTTCAGTTTTTGCTTCAGGAAGTTTATTACCCCATTCACGTAAAACTTTAGCATTTGCTGTATCTTCTAAATCAGTTTTATAAATTGTTGTTTCATTGCCATTAGCTTCGCGTAACACGAAACCACCATTTTTTGTTGGACCTACGATAAATCCATCTAACTCACCAGTGCCGTTAAATTCGCTGATCACCACACGATCACCCACACGCGCATCAGAAGCTTCAACTGGTACAGGTTTTTTAAACGTGTTCACTGAATTAATCGGCGCTTTGTTAAGCGTTAAAGTCTCTTCGGCTGAAGCAATCGCTCTGCGGTTTGGATCACGCGTAATGCGCGAGTTTGTCACATCATCTAAATCAGATTTGTAAATAATTGCTTCAGTGCCGTTCGCTTCACGTAAAATCATTCCGCCATTTTTAGCAGGCCCTACGATTTCACC
>CAMLRE010000051.1 GCA_946482355.1 uncultured Bdellovibrio sp. | reverse complement strand
ATTACACCCTAACCGTAGCCGTGTCGGTTTCATCCGGCGTAGAAAACTTAGTCTCGGCTTTTCCAGCCATGGCTTCAGTGCAAGTTTTTACCTGCGTATGGGTTATTTTATTTCTGATGGTTCTTAGTCTTCGTGGTGTTTCTGAATCAGCTACGATTTTTGCTATTCCGACTTATTTATTTATCGCATCGATGTTTATATTAATCATCGTTGGCTTAGTGCGCGGGCCGCAAGATGTCGCGATTCATCCGCACACGGTGTTGATGAATAATCTTCCAGAAATCGGTTGGATTTTAGCGTTAAAAGCTTTTTCATCCGGATGTACGGCCTTAACCGGTATCGAAGCTGTATCAAACGGCATTCCGCTTTTTCGCCACCCTCAATCTAAAAATGCCAACAGAACTCTTTTGATGATGGTTTTCATCTTAGGATCTATGTTTGCCGGAATCACATATTTAGTGAACTCTTATGACATCACAAAAATTGAAGGCGTCACTTTACTAGCGGGATTAACACAAGCGGTGTTTGGTCATGGTATGATGTTCTACTTTGTGCAAATTTCGGTTTTCTTGATTTTATTCATGGCCGCTTCTACGGCTTATGCTGATTTCCCAAGATTATCTTCGTTACTTGCGATCGACCGCTACGCTCCCCGCCAGCTCATCAGCCAGGGCGACCGTTTAGTTTTCTCAAACGGAATCATCGCTCTTTCATTAGGAGCCATTGCTTTAGTGGTTATTTTTCGTGGTCATACGCACTCGCTAATCCCCCTGTATGCTGTAGGTGTATTTTTATCATTCACACTTTCTCAGGCCGGCATGGTTGTTCACCACTGGAAACTGCGCGAAAAAGGCTGGAGAGGTTCGATGGTAATGAATGCTGTCGGAACTTTAGTTACCTTCTGCGTTCTTATTGTGATTGGATCGTTCAAATTTACTCATGGTGCGTGGATGGTGATCCTTACTATTCCAGTCATTGTGTACGCGTTTCACCGTATTCACGTGCATTACGTAATGTTTGCGCGCGAACTTTCGCAATCGCACTACGATATGGATCCAACTCATGTAGAAACTGACCACGTGGTTGTGATTCCGATTTCTGGTTTACACTTAGGCGTTATGAACGCGATCCGTTATGGAAAAAGCATCAGTCACGATGTTCGCGTGATTTACGTAAAAACGGATGAAGTTTCAGCGCAACGCATGCACGAAGCCTGGGCTGCGAAGTTCCCGGACATGCAACTACATGTTTTAGATTCTCCGTACCGTTCGATTTCAACTCCGATTTTAGAATTTATTGATCACGTTCGTAATGAAAATCCGACTGAATTTATCACTGTGATTTTCCCGGAATTCGTGACTTTCAAATGGTATCACCAGTTACTTCACAATCAGACAGCCTGGTTGATCAAGCTTTCACTGATTTACAAAAAGAATGTGATCGTAACGAGCGTAAAATACCACTTATCCACAACATAATTGGTCGATGTTAATCGGCTCTTTAGAAAAAGGTTTGCCGGAGGCAAATCAAAACCAGAGCTCCGCAAATTCTTTTCCGGAGCGGCTGACAAAAACTTGTTAAAAAAATAACTATAAAATTATTTATTGACGGCAACGGCTTTTTGTTTTGTGATGTGGGCATCAAGGACGATTAACAACAACAGGATGTACAACATCGATCTCACAACAACTGAGATAAACAACACAGGAGTTCAACAATGAACAAAGCGCAATTAATCGAAAAAATGGCTACTGAAACTAAAATGTCTAAAGCTCAATGCGAAACAGTAGTAGACTGCTTCATCGGCAACGTAAAAAAAGCTGTTAAAAAAGGTGACGACGTTAAATTAGTAGGTTTCGGTACTTTCACTAAAGCTAAACGTAAAGCTCGCACTGGTCGCAACCCACAAACTGGTAAAGCAATCAAAATCCCAGCTGCATGGGCTCCTAAATTCCGCGCTGGCGCTGAATTCAAAGCTTTAGTTAAGTAATTACTTAGCTAATCTTTCCAATTGATAGAATTAAGGGCTTGGTTGAAAAACCAGGCCCTTTTTATTTAGGCCGCTTTTTCAATTTTGTCCTCCACTAATTGCTTTCCCTTTTCCGAAAAAGTTATGTCCTGCAGCTTAAAGTAAAAATTAAAAATTTCTTTAACTACAGTCACCTGCACCACAAAAACCCCTTTCTCTTCAACAGTAGAAATAAGCTCTAACACACTTGCTGTATTTAATTCAGTTCGCCAATACAACTCCCACTGACTTGGTCGCCCTAAAGACCTAGGAACTGACACTACGTCAGCAAAACCGACCAAGCGTCTATTTTTATCTAACAGTTGTACACGATTAGGATTGTCTAATGCCCTTGCCATATTTCTCCTAGTAGAGAAATAAATGGGATAATCACACTGGAATCGGATTTAGGAAAATTACTGTACCAATAAAAAACCTAGCTCTTTCAAAGAGATAGCGCCTAGAAAAAAATCACTCCTGCTTTCGGATGACAATGTAATCTGAACTCTCGAGCAAAAAAAAGCTCGGTTATTTCTAACCGAGCTTTTTATTAAATCAAATTTAAGTGTAGCGAAAAAGGCCTGGCACCTACTGAGGAACTACGAAAGAAGGAGCTTCAGTTTTTAATTTCGCTGCTGTTTCTAAGATGAAAGTTTCAAACTTAGAAGCGTAAGTGTATTCGCCGAAGTGGTGGCAGTCTGGAGCGCCATCATGAGGGCCACGAGTGATACCGTAAACGTATAAGATACCCTCTTTTTCTAAGTAAGCCGGGCCACCAGAATCGCCGTTACAAGCGCCAGAAGCTTTAGTTTGATCAGTTACTAAGATCGCGTCAGCGTCTAAGATTTTTGCCATTGGCACAGTTACTTTACGTAAAGCTTCAGTGTCTGCACCAGTCATATCGTTAGTTACACCGTAACCCGCAAGTAACATCGGCATACCTACAGTTAATTTGTATTTATCGCTGATGATACCCACTGGTTTGTAAGGAGCCGGAGCTGGCTTAGCTAAAGCGATTAAAGCAACATCGTTAAGTCGGCCAGAACTTCCGTATTTTGGGTGAGTTACGAAATCAGCTACTTCGTACATTGTTTCTACGTCTAATTGATTTTTCACATCTAAAGAAAAACCGATGCGTAATGCATTTTTGTTCATACCACGTAAGCAGTGAGAAGCTGTTAATACTAAGTTTGGAGAAATTAATGTTCCAGTACACATTGGGTAAGCGCGGTTACCTTCGATGTATTTTAAAGCAACTGTTGAATTAGCCACGATATCGCTTGGCTGAACAACTTCGCCACCAAGAATTTTTGCTGTTTCAGCGTTGTTGTTATAAATTGCGTCCGCGTTTTTTTGACATGCTGTGAAATTTAAAGCGGCAACAACTGCGAATAAAGCAGATAGGTTTTTAAACATTGGAATCCCCTCTTGATATTTGAGCCGCAACCTAACAAAATCAGAGAGGATCAGTCAGTAAAAAAGTGGGGTACCTGTGAAAAAAATAGCTGTTTATACAAGCGGAGGCGATGCGCCTGGTATGAATGCGGCCATCCGTGCAGTGGTTAGAACGGCTCATGCCAGAAACGTAGAAATCGTAGGAATATTAAACGGTTACGTGGGTATGATCGAAAACAAAATGGTGACCCTTGCTCCCCGTGATATGGCCAATATCGTTCAGCGCGGAGGCACGATTTTAAAGACCGGCAGATCGGCTGAATTTATGAAGCCCGAATACCGTGCAATAGCCGCTGAAAACTTAAAAAAAGCAGGTATCGAAGGCTTAGTTTGCATCGGAGGCGATGGCTCATTCAGAGGAGCTCAAGCCTTACTTTCTGAACATAAAATTCCAGTGATCGGTATTGCAGGAACAATTGATAACGATGTGTTTGGAACAGACGACACTATCGGTTTTGATACTGCTGTAAACACAGCCCTTGATGCGATCGATAAAATCCGTGACACAGCTGATTCACATGACCGCATTTTCATCGTCGAAGTGATGGGAAGAAATTCGGGCTTTATCGCATCAGCCGTGGGTTTGGCCGGTGGTGCTGAAGAGATTTTAACAGCTGAAAATGTCGTAGCCGTTGATAAAATTGTGGATAAGTTACGCGAATCACGCACAAAAGGAAAATCGAGCAGTATTTTAATTACGGCCGAAGGGCAAAAACCCGGTCGCGCTTACGATTTAGCTGAAGCTATTCGCAAAAAATCAAATCTTGATGCCAAAGTTTGCATTTTAGGTCACCAACAACGCGGCGGAAGCCCAACAGCTCACGACCGCATTCTCGCTTCTAGATTGGGTTCTGAGGCGGTAGCCGCTTTACTAAGCGGAAAACAGAATCTTATGATCGGCATGCTTGGAAACAAACTTGTCGAAGTACCATTAGAACAAGTTACGCAGAATGAAAAACGTGGTGACACAACTCTAATTCAGCTTGCCAGAATCCTATCCGTATAGCTTAATTAAACCGTTAATTAATTAGAATACAGTTAGTTGCAAAATTAACGAATACACTTTCTAATTTTAAGTGATGATTATTATTTAAATTAAATAACGGTTTAATTTTGTCGCAGACAAATATTTTACATTAAAGGAAGGCAAGTCATGAAAAAAATGTTCTCGTTACTTTCAATTGCAGCAGTCGTTGCATTTGTTGGTTGCACAAAAAAGACAGAAACAAATTCAAACGAAATTTTACTAGGAAGCTACAGCCCTAACACTGGCGCTATCGCAACTTTCGGCGTTTATCAAAAACGTGGTATCGAAATGGCGATCGAAGAGATCAACGCTGCTGGTGGTATCAATGGTAAAATGTTAAAACACGTAAACTACGATAACAAATCTGACGACAACGAAACATTAGCGGTCGTTAACCGTTTAATCTCTCAAGATAAAGTTGTTGCGATCATCGGTGAAGCAACTTCTGGCCGTTCTAAAATCGGTGCGCAAGTTGCTCAGCAAAATAAAATTCCAATGTTAACGCCTTCTGCAACTAACCCAGAAGTAACTAAAGTTGGTAACTACATCTTCCGCGCTTGTTTTATCGATCCATTCCAAGGCCAAGTTATGGCTAAATTCATGGTTGAAAACTTAAAAATGAAAAAAGCAGCTATCTTACGTGACGTGAAAAACGATTACTCTGTAGGTTTATCTGATGTTTTCAAAGAAGAGTTAAAAAAAGCTGGTGGTGAAATCGTTGACGATATCGCTTACCAAGAAGGTGATGTTGATTTCAAGTCTCAATTAACTTCGATCAAAGGTAAAAAACCAGATGCGATCTTCGTTCCAGGTTACTACAATGAAGTTGCACTTATCGCTCGCCAAGCTAAAGAGTTAGGTATGAACCAACCTCTATTAGGCGGTGATGGCTGGTCTTCTCCGGATCTTTTCAAAATTGCAAAAGATGCTATCAACGGTTCGTACTTCTCTAACCACTACACAACTGAATCTACAGATCCTAAAACTGTTGAGTTCGTAAAAAACTTCAAAGCTAAATTCAACGAAGACGCTGACGTTATGGCAGCACTTGGTTACGACGCTGTCTACATGATGGCTGAAGCTATGAAATCGGCTAAAGAAATTACACCAGACAATGTTCGTGCAGGTTTAGCTGGCATTAAGAACTTTCATGGTGTAACTGGAGTTATGACGATGAACGAAAACCGCGATGCAGTTAAGTCTGCGGTTGTAGTACGTGTTCAAGGCCCTGACTACAAATTCGTAACAAGCGTTAGCCCGAACTAATATTTTACTTTTTAAGGAGTAAATGATGCAGGAATTTCTACAACATACGTTAAACGGCCTAAGCTTTGGCAGTGTCTACGCTCTCATCGCCCTAGGTTATACGATGGTGTACGGAATTCTTGCTATGATTAACTTCGCCCATTCAGACATCTACATGATGGGGGCTTTCGGCACTTTCTACGTTATTAACTTTTTAAAATTAGGTGAAAGCCCAAATCCAATTACTTTCGCGATCGGCTTATTAGCCGCGATGTTATTTTCTGGTCTTGTGGGCTTCTTAGTTGAAAAATTCGCGTACAAACCTTTACGTAATTCACCTAAAATGAACGTATTAATCACAGCGATCGGCGTAAGTATTTTATTTGAATTCGGTGGTCAGATCGTTTTCGGTGTAAATCCAAAATCTTTCCCGCAATTAATGTTAGACACTGAAGTTTTTAACTTTATGGATATTTCAGTTCGTCTTTTAGATGTGATCATTTATTTAGTTACCATCGTTTCGTTAGTTTCATTAAGCTTCTTGATTGGAAAAACACAAACAGGCCGCGCGATGCAAGCCGTAAGTTCTCGTCAAGATATGGCCCCTTTAATGGGTATCAACATCAACAAAATCATTTCTTTTACGTTTATCGTAGGCTCAGTCTTAGCCGGTATTGCAGCCTGCCTAGTGGCAATGAAGTATCCAAAGATTGATCCAATGATGGGTGTAAAAATCGGTACAAGCGCTTTCGTTGCGGCCGTGTTTGGTGGTATCGGTTCACTTCCGGGTGCCGTTCTTGGCGGATACATCTTAGGTTTAGGTGAATACTACCTTATCGGTTACGGCGCTTCGACTTACAAAGAAGCCTTATCGTTTTTATTATTAATCTTAATTTTATTAGTTAAACCGACAGGCCTTATGGGCAAAAAAGCTAAAGAGAAAATCTAATTATGAACTTCGTTGCTAAGAACAAACTTTTATTTTTTGCGATTTCTTTTGTTGCTGTTGGGGTCATTTGTAATTTCGTACTTAACTCCTACATTCAAGCCTTAGTGGTTTCATTTATGATCAACGCGATTATGGCGTTATCATTAAACTTTATCACAGGTGTAGCGAATCAGTTCTCGTTAGGCCAAGCCGGTTTTATGGCTATCGGTGCCTACACGTCAGCGATATTAACGAAAGTTTACTTCGCCGATCAATGGTACTTTATTCCGTTAACAGCTTTAGCAGGCGCTTTAGTTTCTACTGTCGCTGGCTACTTAGTGGCATTACCTTCATTCAAACTGCGTGGCGATTACTTAGCGATCGTGACTCTGGGGTTTGCCGAGATCGTGCGTGTGTTATTTCTTAACTGGGATTTCGTCGGTGGCCCGCGTGGTTACAACGGCGTTGTAAAATGGCCTGATTTTTTAGTTTCTTACGGTTTCACTGGCGCGGCCCTGTTTTTAACGTTCATCGTTTTATACCACTTAAAAATTTCTTGGTTCGGTCGTAATCTTTGGGCTTTAAACGAAGATGAAATCGCGGCCGAAGTTATGGGTACTCCGATTGCCAAAAACAAACGTTTTGCATTTTTATTTTCTAGTTTCTTTGCTGGCTTAGGCGGAGCTTTATACGGTCACCACTTAGGATATTTCAATCCGGCGACATTTGGTTTTTTAATGTCGGTACAAATTCTTATCTTTGCCGTGCTTGGCGGCTTAGGTTCAATGTCAGGCTCAGTCTTAGCAGCCGGCATTTTAACGGCGCTTCCTGAAGTTTTACGTTCATTACCGACTGGCGGTATTGATATTCGTATGATCGTATTTCCGATTTTATTAATCTTACTTATGATTTTACGCCCGCAAGGTCTATTAGGCAGAAAGGAGTTATTCTAATGAGTAACTCAAGAATGCTATCAGTTGAAAATCTAAACTTAAGCTTCGGTGGTATCAAAGCCGTTGATCAAGTGACTTTTCACATCAATGAACATGAATTATTAGGTTTAATTGGCCCTAACGGTGCCGGTAAAACAACAGTGTTCAATATGATTTCTGGTTTCTATAAAGCTGATTCCGGAACAATTAAACTTCGCGACGAAGTTATTAATGAATTATCGCCAGATGAAGTGAATAAAGCCGGTATTGCCAGAACTTTTCAAAATATTCGTTTATTCGGCCAGTTAACTGTTCTTGAAAACGTATTATTAGCGATGCAACAAACCGAAACTTTAGGCTGGAGAGAAAGTTTATTAAGAACTAAATCTTACCGCGATAAAGAAGCTGTTTTAAAAGAACGTTGTGTAGAATTACTTAAAATTTTTAGCCTTGATCATTTAGCTGAAGAATTTGCGTGTAACTTACCTTATGGTTTACAGCGTAAACTTGAAATCGTTCGTGCCTTAGCGACAAAACCAAAATTATTGATTTTGGATGAACCAGCGGCCGGAATGAATCACCAGGAAACTGAAGATCTAAAAAAATTAATTCATTTCGTAAAACAAAAATTTAACCTAACAGTTTTGTTAATCGAACATGATATGAAACTGATTATGTCGATCTGTGAACGTATTGTGGTGTTAAACCGCGGCGTTAAAATCGCTGACGGAACTCCGGCAGAAGTTAAAGCTAATCAAAACGTGATCGAAGCTTACTTAGGAAAGAGAACTCAACTGCATGGCTAATAAAATTAAAGTCGAACATTTAGCTATTAACTACGGAAACATCAAAGCCGTTAAAGAAGTAAGCTTTGAGTTTAAACGCGGCGAAATCACAACTTTGATCGGTGCTAACGGTGCCGGTAAAACTTCTACTTTAAAATGTATTGCAGGTTTATTACCTGCAAAGTCAGGAAAAGTTATTATCGATAAAGGCAACATGCATGTTGATATTACGAAAATGACTCCGGCAGACCGTTTACGTTCCAAATTAGCGTTATGCCCTGAAGGCCGTGGTGTATTTCCGAATCTTTCGGTATTTGATAACTTGATGTTAGGTGCTTACTTAAATAAAGATAAAAAGAAGATCGCTGCTTTGGTTGAACAACAGTACGAATTCTTTCCTAAATTATCTGAGCGCCGTAACCAGTTATCAGGAACACTATCTGGCGGCGAACAACAAATGTTAGCTATTGCCAGAGCCTTAATGAGCGAACCTGAGTTTTTAATGTTAGATGAACCTTCTCTAGGTCTTGCGCCGGTTATCGTTGAGCAAATCTTTGATAAATTCGTTTTACTTAAAAAGAACGGTTTAGGTTTATTAGTTGTCGAACAAAATGCAAGCTTAGCTTTAGAAGTTTCTGACTATGCTTATGTTCTTGAAACCGGTGAAATGACTTTAAATGGTACGGGCGAAAGTTTGTTAAAAGATTCGCGTGTGCAGGAAGCCTATCTTAGCTAACCAGCTAAGCTAAGTTCTGTTTCTTAGATGGAAAAACGCAAAAAGAAAATACTTTTACTTTCGATCTTCGGCGGCGCTGCCGTTCTGATGTTTGTTGGTTACTTCGTTTTTTTAATCTGGGCCGTCAGTAAAATTTCACCGAGAAGTTTAAAAGAAAATGTATCTAGCCTTAGATCGGAAGAGCGTCGTGTAGGGAAAGAGTGTTGTTC
>CAMLRE010000050.1 GCA_946482355.1 uncultured Bdellovibrio sp. | reverse complement strand
ACGGCAAAAAAGAAGGTAACCCGCTGACTGAAGTTTTCACCGAAGAAAATGAAATCGACTATGGATCAGATGAAAAATTTTATTCTATTCAAGGCGAAATGCTGACATTTTTCATTCACGAAATTAATTACAAATTAAAAGAAAAAGCTCCGAAATCTGTAGGGATTACTTTTGAATACGGAACTTTAGACAGTCAAAAGACAACTGGTTCGGTTGAGTCACTTCGCCGTATGGTTTTTGAAAATCAAAACTTCTGGCATCCGGCAAAAGATCCGCAAGATGCAGAAAAAATTAAACATGATTTTCAGGAGATGTTTTTTCCGTCTGACCGTGAATGGCGTAAAACCATTTTAGATCAGACTGAAGAAAAAACTAAAAAGATTCTTAATTGGTTATCGAAGTAATTATTTTTTTGACGTACTTAATTTTTGAAATAAGTACGTGTATTCCATACCTAACATAGTCGCATACTCTTTTAAGTTTGCGGCTCTGCCATGACCCCCATCGATATTTTCATAATACAGCACCGGATATCCCATTTGTTTAAGGCGTGTCACCATCTGGCGGGCATGGGCTGGATGAACGCGGTCATCTTTAGTGCTCGTAATGAAGAAAGCCTCAGGGTATTTTGCATTCGGTTTAATATTATGAAGCGGAGAATATTTCATTAACACTTCGCGATCAGCCGGAATATCAGGGTTACCGTATTCGGCTTGCCAGCTTGCGCCTGCTAATAATTTATTAAAACGAATCATGTTGGCCAGTGGTACTTCGCTGACAACGGCGCCGTACAAATCAGGTCTTTGTGTTAACATCACGCTTGTTAGTAATCCACCGTTTGAACCACCCATAATACCTAGGTGTTCCGGTGAAGTGATTTTTCGTTTAATTAAATCTTCGCTAACAGCGATAAAATCATCGAAAGCTTTTTGGCGGTTGGCTCCCAACGCTGCTTTATGCCATGAAGGACCATATTCACCGCCACCACGAATGTTCGCTAAAACGTAGACGTTTCCGCGCGATAACCAAACTTTTCCAGGCACACCTAAATAATAAGGTGTCATCGCCGCTTCAAAACCGCCGTAGCCGTATTGAAGCACTGGATTTTTACCATCGTATTTTAAGTTTTTAGAATGAACAATAAAGTACGGAATTAAAGTGCCGTCTTTGCTTTTTACTTTGAACTGCTGTGAAGTAAAATTTTTCGCATTAAAACGTTCAGGCGATGCTTGAATAAATTTAAGTTTTAATTTCGCATTTTGTGCTGAATCTGTGTAGTACACTTGAGTCGGTGTTAAAAAATCTGTGTAACTGAAATAAGTTTTATTTGAATACGGATCAATTGCAAAAACAGACCAGTTGCCATTGTTGTGTCCGCTTAACCCATGATTGAATTTGCCAACCACCCAGCGGTTATCAACACGATCAACCGGAATCAGTGTGCGTTTAACATCATTTAAAGCCGCAATCCATAACTGGTCTTTATTTTTTGTCGTGCTTTGAAGAACTTCAGTTTGGCTGGGTAAGAAAACAATTTCTGGATCTTTGATGTTTTGTAAAGAAAATAGCGGAAAAGATAATAATGTGCCCGGAGGAACTGTTTTACCATTCACTGTGTAATCAGATTTGACCGTAAATAAAACCTGGTCTTTAAAGATTGTTCTGACTTCAGCATCTTTAGGAATCGGAATTTTAACTAATTTTTGCGTCGCTAAATCAGCTAAATAATAAACTTCGTATTCATAGAATGAAACTAACTTATAAACGATAAAATGCATTTTATCCTGATCGGCTACCATCCAGCTATCGATCATCATATAGTCTTTTGGTACATCAGTGATAATCGTGGCTTCGTCTAATTTTTGGCCGCGTTTAATAAATTTTAAAGTTTGCGGATAGCCTGAAGTTGTTAGCTTGTTAGGATTAGTGCCATCTGTCCAAAGTAAGGTGTTTTCGTCGTACCATTCAAATTGGCTTTTTGATTCTGGAAAATAAAAACCGTCTTTAACGAATTCTTTTTTACCTAAATCATATTCACGGGCTGTGATAGCGTCTTTTCCGCCGTTAGATAAAAACACTAAACACATGCGATCATTTTTTTTGTAACAGGTAAGGCTTTTCCAGACCCAGTTTTTATTTTCATTTTTGGCGATGTCATCCAGATCTAGGACGACTTCCCAATTTGTCTTGTGAGCATTGAAATCTGCAATCGGAATACGTTTTAGTTGTCCGCGCACATGCACTTGGTCTTGCCAGAATTGATAGAGTTGGCCGTCGTGAAAATAAATCGCAGGTAATTTGTCTTTGGCTGTGACGACATCTAGAATTTCTTTTTCAATGACTGGAAATAACGGATCAGTTTTAAGACGTGCTACTGATAAAACATTTTCAACTTCGGCGAATCGGCGCACTTGTGGTGATTCGATTTCTTCAAGATAACTTAAGTCTTTTGATAACGGATCTGAGGAAGTGTTCGATTTAAGAGAACACGAGTTAATTGTAAGAGCACAAAAAAATAAAGCTATGATGTTTTTCATAGCTTTATTTTAAGGATTTAAATTTTTAAAACAATGTCTTATTTGGTTTATCTGTAGTCGAAAACTTCAGAGGCTGGAAAGCGTACTTTTTTCGAATGTTGGTACTTATCGTCAGCGGCTCTGTAACCACAAGCTACGGCTGCGATCGTTTTCCAACCAGAACCTTCAAGATTTAAAACTTTATCGTAGCCAGCCTGATCAATACCTTCCATTGGAAGAGTGTCGATTTCCATTAAGGCAGCTGTTGTTAAGATTGAACCCATGGCGATGTATGTTTGGCGTTGCGCCCACCATTTGATTGTTTCAAATCTTGGACCTTTTAAAAGATCTCCGACCATCATGTCTCTGAATTTTCCTAGAGCAGATGGATCAACACCACGAGATTTAGCAGTTTCGGCCACGAACTTATCGATGTGAGCTTCGTCTAACTGTTCTTTGTAAGTTAAAACCACAAAGTGAGAAGCTTGCGTTACCGGAGTTTGGCCGTAAGAAGCATCCTGAAGTTTTTGTCTAAGTTCAGGATTTTGGACAACGATAAATTTCCAAGGCTGTAAACCGTAAGATGAAGCCGATAAACGTAACGACTCAGTTAAGATATTCCAGTCTTGTTCACGGATAACTTTAGTGGGGTCAAACTTTTTACAAGCGTAACGCCAGTTCAGTTGTTTATGAATAATTTCGTTATCTACTGCTGGCATGATTACTTCACTTCGAATTCAGAAAATGCAAACGCAGATTTAGTGTACATTGATTCTTGTTCGTTGTTAGAAGCAGCTACGCGCCAGAAGTATTTTACACCGGCTTCTAAACCTTTAACTTCGAAAGAAGTGCCAGTTACGAATTTGTCTTCAGCAACGTACATAGAGCGGTTGTTGAAACCAGCATCTTTAGAAACTTGCACGTGGTAAGTTTTAGCACCTTCAGAAGGAGCCCATTCAAGTTTTACAGATTCGCCAGAAACTTTAGCTAAAAATTTTGGAGATTCTAATTTTACTTTAGCAAGGTGAGTAGATTTAGTTTGATCAGTTTTTTTCTCAGGAAAAATAGCAGCTACTTGTTCTTGACGTTTGTGGCTCCAGTCATAGTTAGCACCGTAACCTGGTTTTTTACCAGCGTGAGTTTCAGCAGAACCGTGGGCTCCGTGACCAGCTTCAGCCGCGTGACCTTCAGTTGCGCAGTCTTTGCCTGCGTCTTCTTTAGAGCAAGAAACTGCATCTTCAGCTTTGTGAGCTTCTTCTGCTACTGATTTTAAATTGAAACCTAAAACTAATAAAAATGCCGTTAAGGCTACTAAAATTTTCATACGGATCTCCTGTGAATCGCTATAAATAAACTAGAACAATTTAATCTAATGCTAGATTTTTAAAGGGGCAACAATTTCACACATTTAGCTTGTATTTTGGCGGCGCTCAGTGCTACAAATCTCAGCAAGGTTTTGCAGATGATCGCGTGCAGCTTCGGCTGTACGAGGAAAGTCCGAGCTTCGCAGAGCAGCGCCTGGGGTAACGCCCCTCGATCGTAAGGTCAGGAACAGTGGAACAGAGAGAATGTCCGGGGCATTGAGCCTGATTTCGGGAACGGGAGAAATCGGGGGAGCCGCCGGAGTGAAAACAGCCAAACTCGTGCGCGAAGCAAGATCAAATAGGGAATCCCACTAGCAATAGTGGTTCTTGGTGGAGTTTTCGGATTCCATACAGAGAATAAGCTCTGCTCGAGTGAAGATTCCGGGTACGATCGCTTGAGCCCCTCAGTAATGTTGGGCCTAGAGGAATGATTATCGAACTGTGTGGACAATGTGGGAGAAAACACAGGGAACAGAACTCGGCTTATCGCAAAACCGACCCATCTTTTTTAGTAAACACATAAGTTGACAATTTGGTTAACATCCCTTGAGCTGGTAAATATGATTTCGATTTACCAGTTTGATTCGTACAAAAAATTCTTTAACAAATGGGTTGAACAGCAGGCCAACAAAGGTCACGGTGAATACCGAAGACTGGCCATGGCTTTAAATGTTTCAACGACCTTGATCAGTCAGATCTTTAATGCCGAAAAAGAATTAAGTATGGAATTAGCCTGCGAGATGGTTGATTACCTTCATTTAAATGAAGACGAAGGCGATTACTTTTTGCTTCTGGTAGAAGTCGGTAAATCAGGCTCAATCAAGCTTCGTAACCGCTTGCTTCGCCAGATCAAAGAACGCCAGGATAAAGCCCGTAAATTAGAAAATCGTTTAAAAAAAGATCACACGTTAGATGATCAGGCTAAGCAGATTTATTTTTCAAGCTGGCTTTATCCGGCCCTAAGAATTCTTTCTGATATTCCTGAAATCAATACGGCCGAGCAAATTGCTGAACGATTGCAAGTTCCCAAAAATCATGTGTTAAAGGCGTTGGATTTTTTAATTAAGCATCAAATTATCGTGCAAAAAAGCGGTAAGCTTAGTCTTGGGCCGGCCCATATCTATTTACCACCCAGCGACCCTTTAGCCAGCCGTAATATGATGAACTGGCGCCAGTTAGGTTTTAATAAAATGCAAATGCAGCACGATGATCAGTTTTTTTATTCGGGCACGTACGCTCTTTCGGAGTCTGTGGCAGAAGAAATTCGTAAACGTTTACCGCATTTTGTAGAAGAGATTTTAAAAGAAGTAAAACCATCACCTTCAGAGACAACGCGCTGTTTGAATATCGATTTTTTTGAAATCTAATCTTTTTTGTAATCGCGAAATTGATTGTCTTCGATTAAAGATTTTAATTCAGCATAGTTAATCATCGGTGCCGTAATTTTTTTAACTAACTTTCTGATAAAGTCATAGTCATCTGAATTTAACGAGAACTTTTCATTCTGTGTTCCAGGAATAAACGGATAAGTTTCGCGGCATTTCTTTTTTAAATTTTCGTACTTAGGATAATTATTTTCAGAAACCAGTGTGCGTGCCGCTGTCGCCATACACAGATCTTGTGTTTTTTTGTGTTTCAATAAACGAATACCCATAACGATTTCATGAGCGATTAAAACAGCCTGGTCATGCTCTTGCATTTGTGCGAACAACTGAGAGTCGACCATGATTTTATTTAAATCTTGCAGGGCAATTTGATCAGTACGGGCGTAAACGCCTAAAATATTTTTGGCGATTTGATCCAGATCAGTGGGCACAAAGTACCAATCACGTTCAATACTAAGATGATAAAAGTCGGCCGCTAATTCAGGGTAGTTCTGGCTTAAATCCTGAATCAGCGGTTTTATGTGATTTGTAAAAGCCGGTAATTCGCGGATATTAAGAATATAATCGTCTAAAGGTTTTCCTTGAATACCATTGCCGCCGCCGGTGCTGTCAGTGCCACCTTGTTGTAATTCAGTGCGCTGACTTTCTGTCACAGGCGCTGTTTGAATAATTGTGACTTGTTTTTTACAAGCCAAGATAGATAAAGAAACAAAGGCTACAGGAAGAAGTTTTATTAATTTCATAAAAACTCCTCTCTTTGTAGCGTGTTCAGGTTGATAAAAATCTCGCCCTGAGTTTTCTTTTTTAGAACGACGGTATTATTGGCCAAATCAACATAGCCAGATTCGCCAATAAATTCTTTAGTCTTGCCGTTTTCTTTAAGAATCACTTTATAATTTTTCAGTGTGTGTAACAGCGAAAATTGACCGGATTTAGCTTCATCTGACTGAAGTTCAAGACATGATTGCGCCACGCAAGTTTTAAGATTAAAGCCCGTAATTGTTGATAAAGCTGAAGCATGCACAACGCCCGGGAAGATCATTCCCAGGCAAGTGATTTTTAAAATGTTGGTTATAAGTTTGAACTTCATAATCAACGGCACGCTTTCAAAAAACTATTGGCAAATTGTTGTTAACACAAACAGGTTAGCGTTATTTTCGACAAAGATTCCACCAAGAGTGTTGTCTTTAAAAGATGTTGCTTGTTCGCAGTTATTCCAGCCTTGAGGGCTAACTTGGCGTAAATCAGCGATCGGGTTTTTAGACCAGGCAAAAACATCTACTTGCGTTTTCATTTTTGTATCATCGTTAGCTGTTTGTAGATCAAGTTCAACGATACCACCAAGAGCTGAGTTTAATTGGTTTACTAAATCTTGGGCTGCTGTTGGTTTGCTGATGCAAAGGCCATCTTTGTAAAGGTGGCCCTGACGCTTTTTACATAAAGTGTCTTGATATTTTAAGGCCCAAGAAGTGGCTGCTGTAAAATCTGAACCTAATTCGCGCATTAATTTTAACGAATTGTCTTTACGTAATTTTCCGAACTCAGGTTGAGCGATTAAAAATTCAGATTTTTCTTTACCAGTCATTAAATTTTGTTGATCAGCTTCTTTTAATTTTTCAAGGCCGTTTAACGAATAAGCTGTATAAAACATACCGTAAAGAACTTCACCGGCTACTGTTTGGCGAAGAGCAATGAAATCAGCCGAGTTTAATTTTTTAACTGAGATTTGTGAAGCATCGCACTCGTACGAAAACGTTCCACCTTCGCCCTGAATAATTTTACAAGAATTCATTAATTCTTTTTTTATGGCTCCTTCAAAAACGTAAGGGTTTAGATTAATGCTGATTTCAGATTGTTCGTTATCTTTTAAAAATTTTCTGAATTCGTTAGAAGCTGCAAAGTACTGCGTTAATACATCCTGGATATCAGATGGTTTTGTGATGGCCGTTCCGCCTTTTTCAGTTAAGAAATCTTTTAACGGAGAAGCTGGCAGTTCTGTATTGATATATTTATCGAGTTCCTTTTTTTGTTGATCATTTAGTCCTGGATAAATACGCGTTAAAACACCGCGAAACGCTTCAAATCTTTTTAAGAATAAATAATAAAATTCGGCTTTTTTATTTGTTGGATCTTTTTCGTAAGCTGTTGCAGCTAATTTATAAGCTAACATAAAGCTGTAAGGGCTGATTAATTGTTCTGCGGCTTGAGCAAGTTCATCTGAGCTCGACATATCCGTGGCCGCGACTTTAATTTTCATAGGCTCTTTAACAACAGTTTCTTTTTGGTTACATGACATTAAAGCGAACGTCGAAACCATTCCTAAAGTAAAAATAGATTTTTTGATCTGTGTTTTCATAAAAAACTCCTCAGTTCAGTGTTAAGTTGATGGGCCTAAAATAAAGGAACTCAACACCGTGCAATAGATCTATTTGGTAAATAGTTAACGTAAAAATTAACCTTTTGGTTAACATACTTTCAGACCTATAAGGGTTCTATTTTTACTTTAAAACGAATAGGGGCGCGCCTGTAATGATTTGGACAGGTAGAAAATACAAATGGTGGATGGTGTTAGGCTTCTTTAGTCTTTATCTTTGAGCTGGCGCATGTACTTTTTCATAAGCTCAGGGTTTTCAAAGTCTTTAGCGGGAATACGAATTTCTTTATATTTCAAAGCCGCACTTTTTAAATTGATATTAGGGTCTACAAACACGTGCTCGAGAGTTCCATAAGGGTCTTCTTGAATATGATACGGTTTTAATTCGTAGCTCATCACAACAATTTCGTCATCGGGATTAAGCTTGGTCGTTTTTAAGCCGGCGGGAGACTTTCCGTAGTGAAAGGCATCTTCGGCACGTGTTGAAACCATGGAACCTAAGCCATCTGAACGCACGTAATATTCACTGACCGGTGTACCTTTAGGTACGCGGATACCGCGATAAAAAGCGCCGCTGTCTTTACCAAACGTTTCGGTAAAAAGTTTTGCGATTTGTGGATTTGTTTTTGGAATTAGGCCGGTTTTAAATTCGCTACCGACTTTAAGTTCTTTACGGGTAAGACCTGCAATTTTAAAAATGTTTTTAGCTTTAGCCGCCTTAACAACCCCAGCGGCAGGTCCACCAACCATTGTAGCTACTTCAGCAATCGCTTCACAAACTAAAGCCGCGCGGGCTTTAGAGTTGTAACATTCAATCTGTACACCCATTTCACGCAATTTATTTTTAGCCATGCCGATCAGATCAATTCTTTGTGATGAACTTTGGTTTTTACCCCAGTCTCTGAATTCTTGTTCTTCTTTTGTGTAGTTTGTATTATGTGCCATTATTTTTGCCGTAATAGCTGATCCCGCTTGAGTGGCTTTGTCTATTCTATATTTTTTTAAATTCGCCTTAATCGCCGCGCAGTTCATAGCTTTGATAGCGACATCAGAAGGAACAGCTATTTTTAATAACTGAGGTACCTCGCGGTTGTAGTTAGTGAAAAGCGATTTTTTAAATTGAGGATCAGCATCGCAAGCGGCATTTTCTTTAGCTGTTTGCTCTCGGTCTATCATGATCTGAGCTACACCTTCGCCCAGCATAGTGCCGATACCCACGACGGTATTTTGCACGAAGTTCCATCCACCTAAAGCACAACCTAAACGGTAATCAATGTTTTGTTCAATCGCCTGCACAACCAGATTTTGTTTTTTACATTGCAAAGCTTTATCTTCAGGTTTTTCTCCGCGCGCTTTCATATCCGCATAGAGAGCCTGGCATTTTTTTGATTTGTAAGTGCCTTCGCACATGCTCGTCGTTAGCTCGGTAATGCTGTGAACACTGCTGGTAAAATTACGAGAGCAATCAGCGGCAAATCCGTAAGTAGGTAAGCTTAAGAAAAATAAAATCCACAACAGCGGTCGCATAACAAAAACCTTTCGGTTTTTATAAGCTTTTGCTGAATAGGATTTGGTCTAGTGTTTGATTAAACTTTCTTTTTACCAAGAACAAAAAGTTCGCGGCCTTCACGACGGGGAATTGATTTTCTCCAACGGCCCCAGAATAAGAACTGAAAGCTGTCTTTAAGTAATTCGC